>JAJRUS010000128.1 GCA_024277675.1 bacterium
AAGGGCCGCGGGCTAATGGTATGCCGGAGCTTTACCTGCTTTCGCAGGCCATTTATTGTTGTCCTGAATTGGCAAATTCGGTGGTCTTGATTACCGATGGGCGTTTTTCGGGCGCTACCGCAGGCCCGGCCATCGGGCATGTTAGCCCGGAAGCCTGTGCAGGCGGCCCGATAGCCCTGGTAGCGGATGGTGATATTATTGAATTGGATGTCCCGGAGCGGCGCCTGGATATAGTGGGTATTAAGGGAAAGCGACTTAGCCGCCCGGAAATTAAGCAGGCGCTGGATAAACGCAAGGCTCACTGGCAATCCCCGCCACCCCAATATTCACACGGGGTACTGGCCAGCTACACCCGGTTAGCTGTCTCGGCTATGCAGGGTGCATATATGGAGGTGCCGTCATGATAATCCAGTATAAGAATATAATAGATTTAAGCCTTAAGCTGCATAATGATATGGCCGTATATCCGGGTGATCCGCCAATCAATATAAAACCGCTTTCATCTATGCCTGCTGATCGGGTAAATATGTTGGAGTTAAACATGTCTACGCATCATGGCACCCATATCGATGCCCCGCTGCACCAAGTGGCCGATGGGCAGAGCCTGGATGAGTTTCCGCCGCATAATTTTATAGTAGGCCAAATGATAAAGCTGGATGTAGCCCCAAAAGAGAGCGGGCCTGATACCAATCACAAAGAAGGGGTGTTGTATCTCCAGGTTATTACCGCTTACGATCTGGCTCCCTATGCCGAGCGATTGGCGGGGGCGGAGGGAGCGGTTATTCATACCGGCTATGGCCGGGTGCTGCTTAAGAACCAGGTAGATGAGGATTATCCCTGTCTGGATGTTTCAGCGATTCGGATGCTGGCCGGTTTTAAAAACCTTAAGCTTATCGGTATCGATTCTTTAAGCGTGGATGCTATGGGAGAAAGTACGATACATCATATCTGGTTTGCCGAGCCGGATAGATGGCTGGTTGAAACAATGGTTTGCCTGGAGCAACTACCGTCTGATTTCAGCCTGTGCTGCCTACCCTTACGGATTGAGCATGCCGATGGTTCGCCCTGCCGGGCGGTTGCCTTTTGTGATTAACCCGGACGTAGCCCGGTTTTTATGGTAAGCTATAATTAATGGAGAGGAGCTATGCAGTTATTACAATTTTACTTACCCGCTGAGGGTTTGCGGGTGGGGGTGCTGAAAGCCGGGCGGGTGTTGGATATTACCGCCCTGGATCAGCGGTTCGATTCGGTAATCAGTATATTTGCTATAGCGCAGGCGCAGGGCGTTACCGCCGTTCAACTTTTAACCGGATTACTGGCTGATAAATCACCGGCCAGCTATGATTTTAAGGCATTGAATATCCCGCCGGATAACACCCGCCCCCATTTATTAATTCCCATCCACGCACCGGAAGTGTGGGCGTTTGGAGTTACCTATAAACGCAGCGCCGAGGCGCGCGATGAGGATACCGGCCGGGAGCGGGGTTTTTATGACATGGTGTATAATTCAGCAAGACCGGAGTGTTTTTTTAAGGCCACCCCTTCCCGCTGTGTGGGGCCTAATACTTATATCGGCATGCGGAGTGATTCCACGCTTACTGCCCCTGAACCGGAATTAGCCTACATATTAGGGGAGTCTGAGCAGATCCTGGGTTATACCATCTGCAACGATGTATCAGCCTGGGATTTAGAACGCGAGAACCCGCTGTACCTGCCGCAATCCAAGATATACAGCGGCGGCTGCGCCCTGGGGCCGGTAATCGTTACCCCGGACGAATTGCCCGATCCGATGCGGTTGGAGATCAGATGTCGCATTATAAGGAACTACAAAGTGATTTTTCACGATTCTATAAATTCCTCGCAGATCGGCCGCAGCTTCAAGGAGCTTAATCACTACCTGTGCCTGCACAACCCGGTTCCCTTCGGCAGCGCCGTATCCACCGGTACCGGTATCATGGTGCCCAACGACTATTGCTTAGCGGATGGTGATATAGTGGAAATAGATATTGAAGGTATCGGCACGCTCAGCAATCCGGTGCGGCGACTGTAATGGGCAAAGCCCGTTTTTTTAACCCGACCATAATTAAAACATAGGCTATAGGAGAACAAGATGGCAGATGAGTATAAGAATTTTATTAATGGTAAATGGGTGGCTTCCGCTTCCGGTAAAACCTTTGATGATATTAATCCGGCCAATACAGCCGATATAATCGGCAGTTTTCAGGATTCAAATGAGCAGGATATAAAGCAGGCGGTTACCGCCGCCAAAGCCGCTTTTGTCAAGTGGAACCAGATTCCGGTTACCTCGCGTGAGCTATACTTATATAAAGCGGCCGATGTGCTTAACCGCAGGCTGGATGAGGTGTCCCAGGCGCTGACCCGCGAGATGGGCAAGACCCTCCCGGAGTCCAGGGGTGAGGCAGGGCGCGGGGTGCAGATTCTGCGCTACTATGCGGGTGAGGCGCGGCGCATGTGCGGTGAGACTTATCCATCGGATAATGCCGCCACTATGCTGTATACCCTGCGTGAGCCGCTGGGGGTAGTAGGTCTTATCACTCCCTGGAATTTTCCGGTGGCTATTCCATTATGGAAGCTGGCTCCGGCTATTACCTATGGCAATACGGTAGTCATCAGGGTCTCCCAGGATTCTCCACTGACCGGGATACTGCTGGGCGAGGTGTTTGAGGAGGCGGGCCTGCCGGCCGGGGTGGTAAATATTATTACAGGGCTAGGCCGGGCGACTAATAAGGCGCTGGTAGCTGCCGAAGGGATAAACGCTATCTCCTTCACCGGTTCCACCTTAGTGGGGCGCCGGATTTATCAGCGTTGCGGGGAGCTTGGTAAGAAGGTACAACTGGAGATGGGCGGGCATAATCCGGTAGTAGTGGCCGCCGATGCCGACCTGGATCAGGCGGTGGCGTTTACGGTTGCCGGAGCCTTTTTCTCTACCGGCCAGAAGTGTACCGCCACCCGGCGGGTAATCGTACAGCGTGATATTCTGGCGGAATTTACCGAGAAGCTGGTAGCTAAGACCAGGGATTTAAAGCTGGGAAATGGCGCCGATGCGGACACCCAGATCGGGCCGGTAATAAATCAGCGCCAGTTGGACAGGATTTTAGAAGGCATTCAACAGGGAGTGAATGAAGGCGCCCAGTTGATTTGCGGGGGACAAAGGTTGAACGGTGATTGTTACGAAAGCGGTTTCTTTATCCAACCGGCAGTATTTACCGAGGTGACCCCGCAGATGAGCCTGGGGCAGGAGGAGATATTCGGCCCGGTGCTGGGGGTTATGGTTTTTGATAAGCTGGATGAAGCCATAGAAATCGCCAACTCGGTACGCTACGGCTTAAGCGCCGCTATTGCCACCAAGAGCATCAAAACCGCACAACACTTTATCAAGGGCATCAAAGCCGGTATAGTGCATGTAAACTCTCAAACCGCCGGCGCCGAATGCCATGTGCCCTTCGGCGGCATGAAACAATCCAGTTGCGGCACCCGTGAGCAGGGTAATGCGGCCATAGAGTTTTATACACAGTTAAAAACGGTATACCTGGATTTGCCTGCCTAAAATAATTTTCACCACAGAGGGCACAGAGGCAGACAAACCTGCTTCACTGAGGGAAAAAATAAAGAAACAAACTATGTCGGTTGCCTGCTCTGTGAACCCCTGTGTCCTCCGTGGTTAATTCCTTTAGCATTCATTGAAAACCGACTCCAATGAATCGGCATCCACCCCTTGCAATATCTTGCGAATACATGAAACCGCCCCGCTCAATACAGCCAACCCCAAGATCAAAAGCACATTCCCCAAATCATACCGCCACCCTTGATGTTTCGGCGTGTCCCCACGCCGAAACCATTATAATACATTATAATATATTGTAATCATTTATGTTTCGGCTTGAGGACACGCCGAAACATCACAAAAGTGTCCACGACTCAGATCAAAAAGACACAGATCAAAAAACACCTTGACAGCTACATAAACATGTGCTAAATATTTAGTATATTTAAAATAAGAAAAATCATTCACAAGGAACGGATTATGGAAACAAACGCCACAAACCAGCCAGAGAAGGTTTTCATTGAATTGGGGGGTAAATTATGCGACCTTGTTGGCTGGCGAAGGGTTATTGGACAGGTTTATGTAATACTTTACCTTGCTGATAAACCCCTTTCGCTGGATGATATTGGCGAGAGAATAAACATGAGTAAAAGCACGGTATGGGCGGCGATTAAAAAACTGGAAAAATTATGGGCCGTAAATAAGGCGGGAAACAGAGATGGGAAAAAGGATAGTTATATTGCGGAAAGAAACTTGAATACAATTTTTAAAAACGGCATAATTCCTGAACTTAGCTCTAAATTATTGTTTGCCGGCGGTTATTTGGAGCAGGCAGAGAAGATTTTAGCTGACTTTGGTTCGGATATGAAAGGTAATGAGAAGGTAGCTAAATACCATAATTTTTTAAATGAATTTGCTGAACAAAGGGATAAGCTGAACCTTTTTCTGAAGCAGTTGCCTCTTCTGATTGATACGAATAGCCCGCAGCCCGAAGAGAGAAGATAACATGATCCCTCAATCTTCCAATCTCAGACAACGTCTTATTTCCGGTAGTTCCTGGGCCTTTGTCGGTAAAATTATTGCGGCGGTTACCGGCTTGGCGGTCAGCGCCTTGCTGGCACGCCTACTTACTCCGAAGGAAATGGGCGCTTATTTTCTCACCTTCAGCCTGGTTTCAGTAGCGGCATTGGTAGCTCAGTTAGGGTTGAATCAAACAGTCGTCAGACTGGTGGCCGAATCATTGGGCACCGGCCGGCCGGGGCGGGCTCGCGCCGCTATCCGCATTGTTTTCCGTTATGGGGCCGGGGGGGCGCTGGTTGTAGCAGGACTCTTAGCCTTCGGGGTGGGACGATGGCTGGCACAGCATGTGTTTGCCTCACCGCTAATAGCTGGTGTAATGGGACTTGCCGGAGTCTGGGTTGTAATCCTTGCCTTACGAAGCTTGTTGGCGGAAACCTTTCGCGGCTTCCATGACATACGTTTTGCTACTATATTCGGGGGACTGGTTACCAGTGTTTTATCGGCGGGACTATTTGCCGGCTTGTGGATAATGCAGGGCCATTCGCAACTAAGCGAGGTGCTAACCCTTTCTATCACAGCGGGGGGTACCAGCACTATTATTGGTGGGGTTCTGTTACGGTGGAAGGTAAAATATCTGGAAAAGGGAGGCACCTTGAAGAGGGGGGAGATTCTATCCATTGCCTGGCCGTTGCTGATTACCAACCTGACTTTATTTGTTCTTACTCAGGCTGATCTCTGGATCATGGGCGCTTTTCGCCCGCATGAAGAGGTGGCCATATATGGTGCAGCAGTCAAATTAGTGGGACATATAGCTGTACCACTGATAATCGTCAACTCAGTATTACCACCCATAATTGCCGAAATGCATGCCCAAAAGGAAAAAAAGAAACTGGAAAAAGCACTTCGCACCGCAGCTACTCTGGCTGGGATACCGGCGTTGATTGTATTGTTAGTATTAATATTTTGGGGTAAGCCGATATTGGGGTTGATATACGGAAACTTCTACCGCGAAGGCGCCACCGTGCTGATATTACTGAGCTTGGGCCAGTTTGTCAATGTATGGGTAGGGTCTTGTGGATTTACCTTGATGATGACCGGACACCAGGCAACGATGATGGCGATCACTGTTGCTTCCGGGGTGCTTACCGTTGCCGGTGGAATTTGGCTGGTCAGGGATTACGGGGCAATAGGGGTTGCGAGTGCGTCTGGGGTAACCATGATTCTGCAAAATATCGTAATGTTGTGGTTTGTTAAAAAAAGGGTCGGGGTCTGGACTCATGCGCAATTAGCCTCCCTGTCGGCTGTTCGGCAAATCTTTTTGAGGTAACTATTTTGAGCGCTGTCTTTATTGTCGGAGCTCCAAGAAGCGGAACAACTTTATTGCAAAGTATCGTCTGTTCTCATAGCTATTTTTATTCTCTCCCGGAGACCTCATTTTTCAGTGAGATACTTCCCATACTTGGGGTAGAATATTTTAACCCTAATAGAGAAATAAAAAAAAATGCTGTTAAAGTTATTGAAGAAAACCTCCAATTAATGACTGGCTTTAAAGTCGATCTCTGTTCAAAGATATCTGATAACATGACCATAAGAGATGCTTTTGAATTATTGGTACAGGAATTTAATCATGAGAAGAAAAAATATTGGGTTGAGAAAACAACGAATCATGCCAGATACATGTTTGCAATACACAGATTCTATCCGGATGCAAAGTTTATTCATATTATTCGCGATCCTGTAGCTGCAGTAGGCTCAATGATGAGCCTCAGACCCACGTCGGTTTTAGATTTTAGAATAAGCTATTTCCCTGTATGTTATAATCAGTCAAAACTTTGGAATGAGTGTGTTTCTGCAGCCTTTAAATATCCGTATCAAGCTAAGGTACTGCATATATTTTATGAAAATCTTGTACTTTATCCATATGAATGTGTACAAAAAGTATGTGACTTCCTAAAAGTTCCTTTTGAGGAAAAAATGTTGAATTCATTTCACGACTCATCTAAAAACATTATATCCGTCACCCATTGTCCATGGCAGAAGGATAATCTTGTTTCGGGGTTTCATGTAGATGCAGTGCATAAATGGAGAAAGAAACTTTCACCATACCTGGTTTGGTTAATTCAGCAAAACACCGACGATCTGTGTAGATATCTTGGTTATTACGCACAAATTAATGCTGGTTCAAAAACAAAAAAGATGTTATATATTATATTAGATTTGGCTAAGTTGATTATAAGCTATTCTGGAATTGAAAGGATTATCCGACACCTTATAGGAAACAAGAAATGATGAATGAGTTTACTGAAACAATTGTTCACAAGAATGAATTATTAGCCCTGATTATATATCGGGATTTCAATAAAAAAGGTCTTCATTTTTTTACTCCCAATGACTTTTCCCAACAGCTGGCTTACATGCGTCATCCCCCGGGTAAAATTATTCAGGCTCACGTCCACAACCCCATACAGCGTGAAGTGTATTACACGCAGGAAGTGCTTTTCATAAAACGTGGTAAGTTACGGATCGATTTCTACGATGGACAGCAAAACTATCTGGAAAGCCGTATGCTGAAAGCCGGAGATGTGATCCTTTTGGCCACAGGCGGACATGGCTTCGTGGTACTTGAAGAACTTGAAATGATCGAGATTAAGCAAGGCCCTTATGCGGGTGAGGCCGATAAAACAAAATTTACAGGCATTACCGAAGATCACGTTAAGCTAAAGGAATAATCTGTGATTGAAGCAATTCCCGTAAATGAGCCACTGCTGGACGGCAATGAGAAGAAATACTTGGCCGAGTGTATAGACACCGGCTGGATTTCATCGGAAGGGCCTTTTGTAAAACAGTTTGAAGGACAGTTCGCCGCACGTGTAGGGCGCAAATATGGGGTGGCGGTCTGCAATGGGTCGGTTGCCTTGGATGTTGCTATAACTGCCCTTGATATTGGCGCCGGTGACGAAGTGATTCTTCCAACATTTACCATTATCTCTTGTGCGGCAGCTATCGTCCGCGCCGGTGCAGTACCTGTCTTGGTAGATTCCGATTCGCTCGCCTGGAATATGGATGTAAACCAAATCGAAGACAGAATCACCCCGCGCACCAAGGCTATTATGGTTGTTCACATCTATGGTTTACCTGTGGATATGTACCCGGTTCTAACATTGGCTGAAAAATATGGTCTAAAGATCATAGAGGATGCGGCTGAAATGCACGGACAGACCTATAAGGGGCGTCCTTGCGGCAGTTTTGGGGATATCAGCACTTTCAGTTTTTACCCAAATAAACACATTACTACTGGTGAAGGTGGAATGATTGTTGCCGATGACAAGGTATTAGCGGAACGCTGTAGCTCTCTGCGCAACTTGTGTTTTCAACCACAAAAACGTTTTGTGCATGAGGAATTGGGTTGGAACTTCCGTATAAGCAATTTACAAGCTGCTTTGGGAGTAGCTCAACTTGAGCGCCTGGATGAATTGGTGGCTCGCAAGCGTAACATGGGACAGCGCTACACGGCATTATTGACAGATATACCCGGCTTGGAACTACCCGTGCCACATACTGGATATGCTGAAAATATCTATTGGGTGTATGGCTTGGTACTGAAGGATGGGGTGCCTTTTGGCGCGGAAGAAATGATGAAGCGTTTGGCTCAGCATAAAATTGGCAGCCGACCATTCTTCTGGCCCATGCATGAACAACCTGTGTTTCAAAAAATGGGTTTGTTTGCTGACGAGTCTTATCCAGTAGCCGAACGCCTTGCGCGACGCGGTTTTTATATACCAAGTGGAATGGCGCTGAGAGATGAGCAAATAAAAAGAGTGGCCGACGTTTTACACGAGGTGACAGCATGAAAGTCTTCGGCAGTTATGCTCGTTATTATGATCTATTGTATAAAGACAAGGGCTACTCAGAGGAAGCCAGATTTATCCATAACCTTTTGCAAAATTATGTGCCTGAGGCACATTCCATATTAGATTTAGGATGTGGAACCGGGGTGCATGCAGCTTACTTGGCAGCAGCAGGCTATACAGTCCATGGGGTTGATTTAAGTACTGACATGCTGGAACGAGCGACAAAACACCTGGCCGAAATGCCGCCGGCGCAAGCCTCAAGGTTGACGTTTTCCCAAGGAGATATACGCACTGTCCGCCTTAACGGCAGCTTCGATGTGATAATCTCACTTTTTCATGTGATGAGTTACCAGACCACTAATGAGGATTTACAGCGCGCCTTTGACACAGCCAAAGTGCACCTGATGCCGGGGGGGGTGTTTATATTTGACTGTTGGTACGGGCCGGCTGTTTTGAGCGATCGACCGGTTACACGGGTAAAATATTTAGAAAATGAAGTAATCAGGGTGACCCGGATTGCTGAACCCCTGATGCATGCCAATACTAATTTGGTGGATGTAAATTATCATGTTTTAATTGAAGATAAGCAGAGCGGTAACTTTGAGGATGTAAAAGAGACTCACCACATGAGATACCTGTTTAAGCCGGAAATAGAACTATTATTTGATAAAAATGGGTTTGAACTTTTAGAGTGTGGCGAGTGGATGATGGACAAGAAGCTTGGTTTTGATACCTGGTATGTTTATTTTGTGGCTAAAAAATGAAGCGCAAGATCGGATTATTTTTGGGGGGTAACCCTACTGCTGGCGGAACTTTTCAGTACAACATCAGTATGTTAGAGGCGGTAGCAGCCCTCCCGCAAAATCACTTTTCAGTAGTAGTGGGGTATAAAACCAAGCTATGGCGAACCTATTTAGCTGATTATAACATTAAGCAGGTTTTTCTCCCGACTGGCTTTTGGGAGCGGGTTATCGGCAAAACATGGGGGTTCCTTGGCCTGCCAATTAGTCTCTGGCGGCAAATACCATCGCGTTTTCGCCCAATATATAAAGCTCTGCTTTGTGAACAATGCAACTTATGGATATTCCCTTCTCAGCTTTCGTGGAGTTATATGATGCCTGTGCCCGCACTTATAGCAATTCATGATTTAATGCATCGTTATGAACCCCAATTCTCTGAAGTTTCGGCAAAAAAAGAATACAATCGACGAGAGGCCCTATATACAAATATCTGCCGCTGGGCCAAGGGGGTTTTAGTTGATTCAGAAACCGGAAAACAACAAGTCAGTGAATCTTACGGCATGGCTGAAGATAAAATTCATGTTCTACCGTACGTAGCGCCTAAATACATATGGTCAAATCGAGTTGTTGAAGATTTTGATTCACGCTATACGCTTCCCAAAAAGTATTTGTTTTATCCGGCACAATTCTGGGAGCACAAAAATCACAAGCGATTAATTAATGCGATTGATAGACTGAAGCCAGATATTCCAGACCTAAGGTTAATATTAGTCGGTTCCCGGAAAAATGGTTATGAATCGGCCAGAAAACTAGTGAACAGGCTAAATCTTAATGACAGTATATTGTTTTTTGGATATATCCCTGACCAGGATATGATTGAATTTTATCGGCGGGCACGGGCATTAATTATGCCTACTTTCTTCGGGCCAACCAACATCCCGCCGTTAGAAGCCTTTGTAACTGGTTGCCCTGTAGCCATTTCCGGAATTTATGGCATGCCGGAACAGATGGGCGATGCAGCGTTATTGTTTGATCCAAACTCCGAGGATGAAATTGGTGAAGCTATATTGAAACTATGGACGGATGACCGGCTTTGTCAGGCCCTCTCCCTTAAAGGTAAAGTTAAAGCTCAGCATTGGGGGCAAGCGCAATTCAACGATAAATTAAGCAACATCATCGCAAAGGTTTTAACTATTCCATGACATCCGCAGCCAGGAGGCTTGTCGGACTTTGGAGTTCGTAGCGAGGAAAGTAAAGCAATATAGTCGTGAATTATCCTAAAATCACCATAATCACAGTTTGTTTAAACAGCGAAGAGGTAATTGAAAAAACTATTCAGAGTGTGGTATCTCAAAACTATAAGAACATAGAATATATTATTATAGATGGGAACTCCTCGGATGGCACACTAGATATAATAAAAAAGTATCAGTCAAGTATCAGCCGGTTGGTCAGTGAAAAAGACAGCGGGATTTATAATGCCATGAATAAAGGGTTACGCTTGATGAGCGGGGATATGGTGCTGTTTCTGAATGCCGGGGATTTTCTGTATGATAATGAAGTCATAAAGGATGTGGCCAGTGTTTTTGCTGAAAAACCCAAGATACAGATACTTTACGGGAATATAGTAACTGATCATGATGGCAAAAGAAGGCTGCGAAAATATAATAACATTGATCGGCTCTTTTTTGCCTGCGCCATGATTTGTCATCAAGTAATTTTTGCCAGCCGGGAGCTTTTTGATGAGTACGGATATTTTGATGAAAGGTTCACCAGAAATGCGGATTACGATTGGTTTTTAAATATCTTTTTTAGAAAAGAAGTGCTAACCTACTATCTTGATAGAACTATTAGCGTCTATGATATGCGGGGTTTGTCCAGCTCTCAACTTAAATTTTTAGACGAAATGATCACCTCAAAGAAAAAATATTTCAGCAAATTAGAGATGTGTTTCTATTATCCTACCTGTATTATAAGGCAAAGATTCAGAAAAATATTCTTTGAAAAGAGGGTTTAATAACCATTTAAACCATAATAAACAAATATAGAAATTATAGTGAAGATGAAACAAAACACAAAAACTTCTGAGAATGTGGGCCATGCTGAAATTATTAAACGGCTCAAAACTTTTTTCTCAATGTGTAATGATGTAGTATTTGTCTTTCTTTTTGGCTCTTTTGCCAAAGGGAAGGCGACTCCTTGTAGTGACTTAGACCTGGCTATATTTTTCAGTAATAACTATGATTTCTACCGAATAAACGATCTTAAGGATAAATTATCCGAGATGCTCAATATAGCAGTAGACATTGTAATTTTAAACAGGGCATCTCCCATTATAAAGATGCAAGCGCTGAGAAAAGGAATACTGCTTGTCAATAAAACCCCCCGCATCTATCATGAATTTTTTGTCAACACGGTAGCAGGATATGACGATCTTAAACGAGTCAGAAAAGAGGTAGAGGAAAATATTTTGAAGGGGAAAATCTATGCCTGATAAAGATGTAGTATTGGCAAAAGTGGCGGTGATTCAAAGATGCTTAAAAAGGATTAAGCATACTACAGGCTTGGACCCTTCAGCGCTTGATGATATAGATAAAGAGGATATTTTCATTTTAAATCTACAAAGAGCAGTCCAGGCAGCTATAGATTTGGCTACCCACATTGTAGCCTCAGAGGGGCTTGGTTTGTGCGACACGATTAAAGGCAATTTTAAGCTGCTTAGAGATGCCGGCATAATAAATGATAAGCTTACTCACAAGATGGAATCCATGACGGGTTTCAGAAACATTGCAATACACGATTATCAGACAATTGATACGGATATATTAAAAAGCATTCTCACTAAACACCTTAAAGACCTGGAGGATTTTTACACCACGGCGCTATGTTACTTTAAGTTTATCGAGTCTGTATCATAAGACAAGGATTCAGGGAACTGCTCTTTTAGGAAAGGGTTTAATTTATGGTAAAAACATGTCCTGTTTGCACAGGAGAGCGGGTTAGTCATGAAAGAAATCTTAATGACATTGAATTGCTTAAATGTAGCACTTGTGGTTTTGTCTATGCAAACCTAGACGATAACATTATCAAAGAAGATAATGCCAACTATGGTGAATGTGCTGAAGCCAATTATGAAACTAACCAACGGATTACCGAGCTTATTTGGTTTGAAAATATCGTGAAAAAAATAACCAAAATGGTGGGAACCGGAAAGGTTTTAGATGTGGGTTGCGGTAATGGACTGTTGCTAAAATATTTTATTGGACATAATTGGCAGGCTTATGGGGTTGATTTATCGCCTTGGAGTAAAAAGTTTGCCCGTATGTATGGATACAAATTATATTCATGCGAGTTGGAAGATTCAGAATTACCCAGCAATTACTTCGATGCGGTTACCAGTACTTCAACCCTGGAGCATATTCCTCAACCTTACCGACACATAAAAGAGATAATAAGAGTATTAAAACCAGCAGGAATCGCCTATTTTGCTGGATTCCCAAACTATGGATCATTAGCTGTCAGGTTGGGTATATCCACATTTAATTATAATAAACCACCGGGACACGTTAACTACTTTACCGCCAAAAGCATAAATTGGTTGTTTTCAAATACCGACCTTGCTAAAGATATAAAACAATTTCATGTTATTAGCTATGGCATTCCAGAATTCCATAGATTAGCTTATATTATAAAGAATTTTATTGCCCTGAAAAAGGCCAAAAAGCTCCCTGCGGGCTCTATCTCATCCACATCTCATCCTCAAACTAAACATACCTTGAACTCGCTGGTTTTGAAAGCATTGGTTTCCGCTTTTGTTGTCTTATATTATAACATAGGGCGACCATTTTATCTTGGTGATAAGTTAGAGGTCATAGTGATTAAACGTTCCTGACAAAAGAGGCGCAAGGATAGACCATGGAACCCACCTTCAGTGTTTACATCCCGGCATACAACCATGCCAAATACCTAGGACAAACCATAGAGAGTGTTCTGGGGCAGACCTGTGGTGACTTTGAATTAATCATCATTGACGATTGTTCTACGGATAATACTAAAGAAGTCGTCTATAGTTTCAAAGACAAAAGGATAAGTTATTATTATAACGAAAAAAACCTGGGATGCGTAGCATCCAATAATAAAGGCATCTCATTGTCCAAGGGCAAATATATTTATAACCTTGATTCAGATGACTTAATGTTTCCCACCAATCTAGAGAAAAAGGAAAAGATTTTCAGAAAAACCCCCAATATTGGGTTAGTCTATTCAGATTGCAACATTATAGATCATGAAGGCAATATTTTAGAAGAATCTTATTGGAAATCTGAAAGATATACTCCTGTAAGAGGTCGCTTAAATTATCAGATGATTGCTAGCTGTGGATTAGTTATGCCCACTCAAGCCACGGTTTTTACAAGGGAGGTTGTACAAAAGATAGGTTACCAAAATACTAAGTTAGTACATCCCCATGATGGAGAATATTGGTTGAGAATTGCCGGTGAGTTTGAAGTGGATTATGTCCCCGAGGTTCTTTGTAGCTGGAGGATTCATCAAGCAGGCAGGCATTTAACCAAAGATGAAAATATGTATATAGAAAGAGCCAGCGTTATAAGAGATATTTCAGCAAAGTATCCCTGGGCAATTTCAAAGAACTTCAAAAAAATTTGCATTGCCAACAACTTCTGCCAAGGAGGCCTGCTTTTAGCCCAAAAAAGTGATTATAGAGCCGCCAGGGATTTTTTCATGAACGCACTTAAAGACTGCCCCTATCACCCTTTAGCCTTAATATGGTATTTAAATACTTATACCAAAATAGAAACTCTGTGGAATATAAAAGCCGCCAAGAAATATTTTCTCAAATTCTTGCGCATGCTAGACAAACAAGAAAGGTATTTTTAAGATGAAGCAAGCCTTAATTACCGGCATTACCGGCCAAGACGGCAGCTACCTGGCTGAGTTATTGCTCAGCAAGGGCTATGAGGTACATGGCCTGATCCGGCGAGCCAGCACATTTAATACCGGCCGGATAGATCATATTTATAATGACCCCCATCAACCCCAAACCAGGCTCTTTCTCCACTATGGAGATCTGTCCGATTCCAGCCAACTGGTGAATTTTGTCTATAATATTCAGCCGGAAGAAATATATCACCTGGGAGCCCAGAGTCATGTGCGGGTCAGTTTTGATATGCCGGAATATACCGGGGACACCACCGCCCTGGGTACAGTAAGGTTGCTGGAAGCCATAAGAAGGAGCGGCATAAAGACCAGGTTTTATCAGGCCTCGTCTTCAGAGATGTTTGGCGCCGCCCCGCCGCCGCAGAATGAAAAGACTCCCTTTTACCCCCGCAGCCCTTATGCGGTAGCCAAGGTTTATGCCTACTGGATAACGATAAACTACCGTGAAGCCTACAATATTTTTGCCTGTAACGGGATACTATTCAATCATGAATCTCCCAGAAGGGGAGAAACCTTTGTAACCCGCAAAATAACCCGGGCCATTGCCAATATTGTGGCCGGAAAGCAGAAAAAGTTATATTTAGGTAATCTGGATGCCAAGCGGGACTGGGGGTTTGCCCCGGAATATGTGGAATGCCAGTGGCTGATGCTGCAGCAGGACAAGCCCCTTGACTATGTCATTGGTACTGGTGAGAGTCATACGGTCAGGGAGTTTCTGGAATTGGCCCTGGGTTATGCCGGGATTGAAATAGAATGGCGGGGTGAAGGGATAAACGAAATAGGTGTGGTACGTTCGCTATCCCCTGCCCTGCCTTTAAAAACCGGCGATACGATAATAGAGATGGACCCCCGATACTTAAGGCCCACCGAGGTGGATTATCTCTTAGCCGATATCTCAAAGGCTAAAGAGAAGCTGGCCTGGAAGCCTAAGGTAAGCTTCAAGGAACTGGTGAAGATAATGGTGGATGCAGATATGAATCTGGTGGGTCTGTCCTGTGGTTCCTGAAAATGTAGTCCTGACTGAAATCATTGAACTGTTACGAACTATAGATTATGCTGAAAAAATACAGAAACCCTGGCCCTCGGATATTCATATTCGGTAATTGTCGCCGGGCCAACAGGTCATCATGATCCCCAAAAGCTGGTTTCCCTTATTGGAACCTTTAACCTAAAACTGCCCACGACTCAGGAAAAAGAGCACTTGACAACCGGTAATTCTTGTGCCAGTATAAAATTATTGAACTAAAGACAGTAAGCGCAAAACCTGAAAGGGGGGGGTGGAATAAAGTGGCTGGTGAACCTCAAGATAAAGACGTTAGTTTGTGGGAAAAGGTTAGCGATTCGGTAGTAAAGGGTTTAAAGACTGGTAAGGATGAGATAGTGCGTACCTCCAAAATGGGAAAGATCCGGCTGGAAATTTCTTCTATAAAGAGTCGGATAGGTGATAAACAGAAAGAGTTGGGTGGTCAGGTATACAATTTGTGGGTAGCTAAGCAGGTAAGTATTGCTGAATTGGAGGGAATGTTTGACGAGATAAAGCAACTGGAAGATGAAATTAAGGCCAAGGAAACAGAAATCGAAAATCTGGTTGAGGAAAAAGGAACTCATCCGATAACGGGAGAGAAACCTTCGGAACCCACAACCAAGGAAGCTAAGCCCCCGCTTGACGCCAAACAAGAGCAAACGGTTGCTGAAGAAAAGATAGAAGAGTCGGTTGCCAAGCCGAATACAACTAAAAAAACCTCCACCAAGAAAAACAATGCCGAAGGTTCAGCAGCTGAAACTAAAGCTGATCAGGATAAAGTAAAATTGGAGTAACACATTGGAAAACTAATGGTATTCAGGAAACCGGCCAGGTTGGTATTAGTTTTTCTGTAACAGAAAACAGAAAAAACAAGTAGTATAAAAGGGGTTGTGGCGCAGCTGGGAGCGCGCTTGACTGGCAGTCAAGAGGTCGGGGGTTCGAATCCCCCCAGCTCCACCAAGTAAAATCAAGGGGTTAGCTAAATTGGCTAATCCCTTTTTGCTTTACTGTGAAAAAATTGTGAAAATTTTTGTCCAGCACCTCTATAGCTTCGCAAGTAGTTTGGCAGTTTTCTGCATTTAGTTTGTCCAAAAAAATCTTTACAATTTGTCAATAATTAGTGATTGTCACCCGGCCCCGGCCCTCCATGCTGATGGCTATCTATAATACTCCCCAAAAATTGATCAAGGAAATGAGGTGGCTGTTCTTATTGAAATCGTAGATGGGGGAAAAGATCAAAAAAAAGATGAAAAACCAGTTACAGAACAGGAAAAACAAGACGTAATTGAAGCAAAGGAGTAGCGGTAGATGACCCAATCACTAATCCAGTACATAAACGAGATTGCGCATGAGACGCCGTTTGAACTGTTTTTCGTGTTCGGCTTTATCATCATTTGTAGCCTTATCGCCAGAAGGCTTAAGCAACCAGCGGTGACTGGTTGTTTCTTGGGTGGGGTGTTGGCACATTTTTTGACCTACTTTACCGGCATTGATTTCACCGCCAATCTGACGCTATCCTCCCATGTGATTATGCTGCTGATATCGCTACTTATATTCAATGAAGGCCTGCATGTTGATTTAGGATATTTGTTAATAAACATCCAGGAGATACTTAGCCTAAGCTTATTGGGTACGCTGTTGGCCACTGGCTTATGCGGCTTTATGCTGCATTATCTGCTGGGCTTTGGCTGGGCGGTGGCCATTATCACCGGAGCCATGCTGATGCCCACCGATGCCGGGGCAGTGCTGGCGGTGCTGAACTCCCTGGGGGTGGAGTCCAGGTGGAAGTCACTCATAGGTGGTGAATCCATTTTCAATGACC
>JAJRUS010000129.1 GCA_024277675.1 bacterium
GTAAAACAAATTCTCCTGAGGTGGTGACTCCTGACCCAGCATAGGCCTTATCTCCTTTATTTATGCTGACATAGCTTGATTTCTCACCCCCATATTGTATCATATCTATCGACTAAATAAAACGATTTGGGCAACAGCCCGCAAAAACCTAACCGGACATTGCTGAAGTAAGATAGAAACATTAGCTGATAATTCAAGACCAAACCCCGTTATTTTCATTGAGACATCATATGAGTAAGGAAACAAAACGCGATATAGTATTTTTTCTTGGCGCGGGATTTTCTGCACTTGCCGGATTGCCTACAATGTCGTCTTTTGGAGAAGAATCAAAAGAAGATTATGACCGGATAATAAATAGACATTTTCCTTCCCAGAGTAATCCGACCCAGTTTAGTCCGAGAAGGGCAATGGTAATGATTAAGGAAGCTGCCGATGTTTATTATGCCTTTCAAAAAAAATGTAGCGAATCAAAGATACTTTTCGAAAAGGATACCAATAACCTTGAAACTATTTTTTGTATTGCGGAGTGTATGTATGAAGCAAAATTAAAGGGGAATGAATTTCACTTGGATGACATAGAAAATACAATTGACAAAATGAAACTGTGGATTTGGAAAACATATCAACAGCTTACTATTGTTGTCGATCATTATGTTAACGACAATAATGAAAAAATAGAAATCTATGACAACTTTTTTGGTGGTGTAGAAAATATAGCCGATCGTCTTACGGTAATAACTACAAATTATGACTTTGTTTATGAGTATTTTTCTTATAAGAACGGTATGCCTTGTAATTACCCTGTAGAAAATAGAAATGCCGAGTTTGTAACTATAAAAAACACTGATCCCAATGATAATGATAAACCTATAGATGGGGTATACAAGGTATATGCCAACATCAATGGTACAGGGGTAACTGTATGCAAACTGCATGGTAGTGTTAACTATTTTCAACGAAAAAACCAAGAGGAAAAGGTAGTTATTAATAATAACATAAGCCATCGTGGTTTTATTGGCAAATCACCCACTACGAACGATAGGCCGGCAGTTTTAGCTTTAGATGCTATTTGGGAGATTAATAAAGATGAAGAAAAATATATTCCGGCCATCATCCCTCCCACTTATGCTAAATTAACAGGTCAAGCTTGGTTAAGAGATATTTGGCATGAAGCATTAAACGCTCTTAGTAAAGCACGACTAATTATATTTATTGGTTATAGTATACCTGAGAGTGATGGTTTTATGAGAGCGTTATTCCACGCTTCTATGGTTTTAAGGGGAGCTAATAAGCCACCTAATATTTATGTTATTGATCCAGAAATAGAAGTTCATTTAAAATATCACAAACTGTTTGATTCAATGTATAAAAATATCGGCAAAAGAAGTTTTAACTGTGAAACAATAGATAAGATAAGAAAAATTTTAAGTCGAATATAATAAGAGGTCAGGTCTCATCATTTGCTATATTTTTAAGCTGGCTGAAAATATCCCTCACTTGCAGGTAAGCCTGCTCCAGCGAACCGTTATTATCTATTACAAAATCGGCATATTTCAGCTTCTCTGCCAGTGGAAGTTGAGCGGCGATTCTGGCTTTGGGGTTGGTCAACCCCTTTTTCAACAGCCGTTGTATCTGCTTGTCTAAAGTAACCGTCACCACGATTACCCGATCCATATCTTTATGATGACTCACTTCAATCAGTAAGGGCACATCCAGCACTATAATCGCCTTAGAATCCTGCTCAGTAATACGGGCAATACGCTTTTTCTCCTCCTGTAGCACCAAGGGATGGACAATTTTATTTAATTTATCTAATAATTCCTTATCAGTAAATACCAAATCTCCCAGCTTTGCCCGGTCTATCTCTTGATTTTCAGTTAGAATCCGGGGGCCGAAGCAATCTACTATACTTCCATAGGCTGGCTCACCCGGCTGCATCACCTGATGCGCCAACTTATCGGCATCAATTACATAGGCTCCCAAGCGCAAAAACTCACCAGCTACTACCGTCTTACCGCCGGCAATCCCTCCGGTTAATCCCACTAGTAACATTCAAATCTCCTTTTACCCGGGATTTGTTCATAAAACCGAAATCTCGAGCAAGGGGACAATAGTCACTCCGTTCATTTTGCTTATGCCTGTGTCTGCCCTTTGCCCTGTAGGTTCAGGATGTTGGTATCATAGCTGTAGATATACTTGGCCCGTTGCTTGTGAGCATCAAGCGCTAACCCTATCAAGCGGTCGATCAATTGGCCGAAATCAATGCCTAACGGCTCCCACAGGTAAAAGGAGACCGAGCCGGGCATGGTGTTTATCTCATTTACATAGGGTGTGTTTCCCTTGTCCAGTAGAAAATCGATACGGGCGATTCCCCGGCAGTCTAACAGTGCAAATGTGGTTTTGGCCAACTCCTGAACCTGTTTGGTCAACTCATCCGATATGGGAGCCGGCAGTTTGCGGGATGAGCCGGCCATCCCCTGTTTGCCGGCTTTGCTGAGGTATTTTTCTTCATAGCTTAAGAATTTTTGCCAGGATAAGGGCTGCTCGCACAGGGAGGCCTGTAGGTCATGTTGATTGCCCATCACCGAGCAGTTTATCTCCATAAAATCGGTCAACCCCTGCTCCACAATAATGCGCCGGTCATAATGACTGGCTACATCGATGGCGAATTTCAGCCCGTCCTGATCCCTGGCCTGCGAAATACCGATACTGGAACCTAAGTTGGCCGGTTTTATTATAAGCGGATAATGTAAATGCCGCTCAATCCGTTCTATTATCGGCTGTGGATTGTCCTCCCATTGATGATGATTAAGCCAGCTATAATCCACCACCGGCAAACCGCCGTCTTTTAAGACAGCCTTCATCATGATTTTATCCATGCCCACCGCCGAACCAAGTACCGCTGCGCCGACATAAGGCAGTCCCACCATCTCCAACAGCCCCTGTAGACAGCCATCCTCGCCGAATGTACCGTGCATGGCCGGAAAGATTACATCTAATCGCTGAGATTTGGGGCGACTGAACAAACCCTGGCGTTGGGTCTTGTACAGCAGGTGATTGCCATCGCCGGCCGGTTGCAGAAATACCTTATCCGACTTAGCCAGCAGCTTTGAAATGTTCTTATATTCCTGCATATTAAACAGCGCCGCACCGGTATACCATTCGCCGGATTTAGCGATATAAATCGGCACTGCCTCGTATTTATGTTTATCTATATTTTCCATAATTTGTTGAGCGGTGACAATGGACACCTCATGCTCCACCGACCGCCCCCCAAATATCACCCCGACTATGGTTTTAGGCACCACTTACTCCTTATTTTTTGCTTCCTTGGCTGATTCTTCTGATTCAAATTTTTGCAAGGTATAAACATTATTGAGTAATCCCATGAATTGGAGGGTATTATGTCTTTTTAAATAACTAAAACTTAGATAGGCCAGTATAAGGAAGATGGGCAAAAATGATAATTTGTAAAAAATGGATAATACTGTCAAAAGCGCAAAAGCTATCAACAAATTGCCCAACATGCGCACCTCAGCATGGAGCTTCAGCAAGCTTGCACCCAATTCTAGTTTTTTCAACTTGATGAAGTCCAATGTAACATAATAAATTTGGTCTGTCTGTTCGCCACTTAATTCATTAAGGTTACCATATTCTTCACTTAAGACTGATTTTATTTTCTCTAATACAACAGGAGGATATTTCCTCTGGCACTCTTTGCTAGGAGCCTGTCGGACTTTAGATGATTCTACTGCGTAAAGTGATAAACATATCCATTTTCCCGCTCATTTTCGTTAAATAGATACACTATTCGCCTCAAATGACCGAAAAAATGGGCTATATTTCTTACTTTCCTCGCTACGAACCCTAAAGTCCGACAGACTCCTAGGATATTTCTTTATTAAGCCCACTGACCACAATGCCCCGTACTGAGAAACCATATCTTCGTAGCTGTTGCCAAAAATCTAATAGTTTATCATAAGAGACAAAAGAGGTTTTTCCCCTTGCGTAATTAATGCGAATGCCTTTGGGGTTTTTCACTATGGCAGCCATAAACTGAGATTCCTGCGAAAAGGTTTTGAAATTGGCTTGATTTAAGAGCAATCTATACAAGTCTTCCCATACCTCTTTAAAAGATAGAACCTCCGGCTCCGAACGTAACCACTTTCTGATCTCGTTGGGTGTTGTGTGTTCAGGTGGGTAAGGGTCATTTCGTGTCGGATAA
The DNA here is from genome assembly GCA_024277675.1 of bacterium. GTDB lineage: Bacteria > SZUA-182 > SZUA-182 > SZUA-191 > JAJRXT01 > JAJRUS01. Next base: position 4,226 of record JAJRUS010000129.1, read on the forward strand.
ATGAAGGCACTAACAGGCAGGTCATTAAGATACTTTTCTATCAGTGGTTTGACTATGGATTTAAAATCCAATCCACCATTACCACAGCCAAGCGGGGGCAATGCTATACTGTGAATGCCCAATTTGGCATAGGTGTTAGCAAATTTCTTTAGGCCTGCTTCAATATATTCTGGTCTGGATGGGGTTCGCCAATTTTTCTTGGTCGGAAAATTGAGAATCCACTTGTTGGGTGTTTTGTAAAGCCACAACTTTCCGATATCCAATTGACCACGCTCACAAAGATCACGATATTGAGCAAACATCTCAGGATAAATGCGCTTAAAATCACTCGCTACTCCTTTGCCCATCACACCAACAGTGTTGACGGTATTGACTAATACTTGAGCAGGAGAAAAAAAGAGGTTACCAGCTACATAAGTGATCACAAAAATACCTCCAGCTTATTAAGCAGTAGCATATACTTTATTAAAAAATAACATATCAGTCCTTTTTTGTATATCCTTAAAGACCATACGCATAAAATGCGTTTGTATGAAAAGGGGGACGGATTCGTCAATATTGTTGCCCTATTGCTTCATCCATACCTCGGCAAAGTTTATCAGTCCCAGCGGAGTTATCTTCAAGCCTGATACATAGGTTCTATAGGCATATATCTGGTGCGGGAAGCAGAGTTGAATGGTGTTGGCATCCTGGGTAACTATGCGCTCTACCTGTTTATAAAACATAGCTTTTTCATCTTCCCGGACAGCTTCGGCGGCATCCTGTAATAGCAGGTCAACCAAAGGCTCATTAAACCCGGTCTTATTATAAATCGACTTGGATGAGTATAACAGGGCGCTGTAGAAATCAGGGTGCATGCCCCCCTGCCAATCCTCCAGCGCGGCCGCAAAGCTGCTTCTATCTTTTCCACCCCGCCCATAAACATAATCCAGCAACTCTTCTTTAGGCAGGGGTTCCAGGATTACATTAAACCCTATCTGATCCAGTTGCGCTTTGATTAACCGGGCCTGTTGCTCAAATTTCGGCTGCTCGGTATAGATCAGCTTAAATTTAAGCGGCATTCCCAGCCAATAATCACTTTGCCGCAAAAGCTCCGCGGCCCGTTCTGGATCATAATTAAAAGCCTGCCAGTTCTGGTTATGGGCCCAGTGCCAGGGAGGAAAAATGCCTTGGGCTAAACTGGCATACCCCTTAAAAACCTGATCTATGATAGCCTTACGGTCAATACCATAGTAGAGCGCCTGCCGGATAGTCAGTTTATCGAACGGGGGCCGGCTGGTATTTAGATAAAGCTGTTCCAATATAGTAATCGGGGCGCTGATCTTTTTTACATACCTGCTTTTTATTATATCGAGCGCTTCAGGGGTAAGATCAGCCGCTACTGAAAGCCGCCGCTGATCCAACTGCTCTGCCCGCTGGATGGTATTAGTAAGCAGTCTAAAAACCAACAGGTTTAGATAAGGCCGGTCTTCCTCACGGTAAGTGTCGTTTCGCTTAAGGGTGATTTTCGCTTCCCGCTGCCATTCCGCCAGCCGGAAGGGGCCGGTTCCCACCGCAATTACCTTGCCATAAGCTGGGCCATAGTTTTTAACCGTTTCGGCTGATAAGGGGAATAATTCCTGCCGGGCAAATAGATACCCCAGCATGTTATCCGGTTGTTTCAGCTTTATTTCTACCGTCGTCTCATCAATGGCGGTGGCTGATTCAATGTTGGTAAACAGCTCGCGACTGGGAACCCCCGTATTGGGATCCAATAAACGCTCCACCGTGAAAACTACATCCCGGGCTGATAATAGGTATCCATCATGAAACCTGATACCTTCTTTCAGGTATATGCGATAGGTTACCTCATCCTGCATTTCAGGCAGTGACCAGGCCAGTACCGGCACCAGCTTATTTTGCTTATCAAAGCCGTATAAGCCTTCCTGGATATTGGCGATTATTAAACGCGAATTAATATCGGCAGCCAGTTGGGAATCTAGGGTGTCCAGTGGGCCGATAGCCACTGTGAGGGTGCCCCCGTAACGAGAATAATCCGGCGGCTCTTTGGTTGATTCCGACTGATTCGGAAGAGGATTATGGGTAAATAGTGAGAAAACAGGCCGGTTCAATCCAGGCTGCGCCCAGGCCCAACTTAAAAAAAAACTGTCCGATATAGCAGCTAATAAACACTTTAAAGCCGATTTATTCATAAAAACATTATTGCCAAAAAGAAGAGGTTCCGGGAAATTGCTACTGCTTCCCCAGGCCTTTGATTATTTTCCAACCATCCTTTTCCTTGCGCAAAGTAAGCAACTGCTCGGCCTTGCCCGTCTTTTTGCCTGACGGCAAGCCGAAAGTCAACACGTATTTTTCCACCACCCGCGCCTTATTACCATCCAGGTAGATGCTTCTGTCTTCTATCGTTAACTCTATATTATCAAAGGCGGAAAAAAAGCCCGCCGTCCGCCGCTTTATGCTATCATATGTCTCTATGCCGTCTTTATAATCAGGGGAGACGGTGGACATGTAAAGCTTGATATCCTTTTGTTCCAGTCCCTGCTTCCTTTTATCCAGAACTTTATTTATTTGTGCTTCGGGGGAGGAACCACAACCGCAGAGGCCGCTTAAAAGTACGGCTATAATGGCGACGGTCAGTCCCTTATTCATTTGAAGCCAGCCGCTCGCGTGCCTGATCAGTGAATTTTCCGCCCGGGAAACGACTAAGCAGCAGCCTGAATACCTCACGGCCTTCCTTCTGCTTCCCCATTTGCCAATATGACTCAGCCAGATAATAAGTAGCTTCCTAAGTCATCCCGGTATTGGGATAATTTAACAATCCATACTTGAAACGGTTGATGGCGGCAGTATACTCTTTTCTGGTAAAATAAAATTTCCCCACATAGAACTCATGCCGGGCCAACCGATCAAGACAAATTATCCTTTTCTTTAAAGCATCATCTGCCTGGGGGCTGGTTGGATAATTCAGAATTACCTTATTTAATTCCGCCAATGCCTTATGGGTATTGGCCTGATCGCGGTCATAACTTAGCATCTGGTTGAAATAGCACAGCGCCAACCGGTATTGCGCCTGGGGCGCCAGCTTATTCAGCGGATGGAATTTAATAACTTCCTCGTATTTGGCCATCGCCTCAATATACTCTTTAGCCTCAAAATAGGAGTTGGCTATCCCTAGGCGGGTTTCAGCCATAAGCAGGCTGCCGGGGTAAATCTCCTTGACCTTAAGATAAGCCTCCCGGGCCTTATCATATTCCTCCTCCTGCATAAAGCTCTTTGCCTGTTCTATATATTCGTTATCAGATAATATAGGCTTGGTAGTGGCACAGGCAGATATAAAGAGCAGCCCCAGGCTCAATAATCCTATAAATAATCGTCGCTTAAGCTGCATTTATATTACTTCCCTTTTATTCGGATACGTGATTTTTATCCTTTGTTGTTATCATAGCCTCAATCAAGGGTTTTACCGCTCCAGCCTCCTCTCATTCCCTTATCTGAGAAAGCGATGGGCCACATCCTGAAAATGTAAAGACACCAATAAACACCAGGAAGAGGCAGGCAATTATCCAGCTTATTTTCCCTGGATTATATCCGCCGGTTCTCACCCTTTATTATCCTTTTGGTTGCTTCAGGCAAAACAAATTCTTTCAAGCAGCCTCTTGACATTTCATATTAGGATACCATGCCTATTTTAGCACTCTTATATAATACGGAATATCACCAGTTACTTAGTCAATACTATTAGCTGGTTATGCCCTGCTTTAGTGAGTTAATAAATTCCCCGGCCTTTTTCACTAGCAGTTGTTCATCTTCCAGATAATTCTCTATTATGTTTATCAGCGCACTGCCCACAATCACCCCATCCACCCAGGCGGCAATTTGGGCGGCTTGGGCTGCATTGGAAATACCAAAGCCCACCGCAATGGGTTTATCGGTCTGCGCTCTAATGGCTTGCACTTGCTGTTCTATCCCCTGGGCCAGCTCCCCCCGGGCGCCGGTGATGCCGGTCAGCGACACATAATAAATAAACCCCCGGCTGGACTTGCTCACCAACTCTATCCGGTCAGGGGTGCTGGTGGGGGCCAGGAGAAAGATTATATCAAAGCCTTGCGCATCGGCTATTTTCAATAGATTCCAGGCTTCCTCCGGGGGTAAATCGGGCACGATCAACCCATCCGCCCCAGCGCTTACCGCTGCTTTTACAAACCTTTCCTCACCGTAGTGATATACCAGATTATAATAGGTCATCAATACCAGCGGCAATTGGGATGTCCGGCGTACCCGTTGCACCAGTTCCAGCACATCATCCACCGTAGTACCGTTTTTTAACGAACGCTGAGATGCCCGCTGGATGGTAGGCCCGTCGGCAATAGGGTCGGAGAAGGGAATCCCTAGTTCCACGATATCGGCCCCTTGACGCTCCAGTTCAAGCAACAGGCGATAGCTGGTCTCCATATTTGGATCACCGGCCGAGATAAAAGGCATCAGCGCCCGCTGGCCTTGAGATTTTAATTGCGAGAATTTATCACTGATACGGCTCAAGTTTCATCCTCCATAATTTGACTCACCTGCTGTACATCTTTATCGCCGCGTCCGGAAAGGCAGAGGATTATGATTTCCTCCCGGCTGGTTTTGGGTACTAATTGCTCCAGATAGGCTATGGCATGGGCGCTCTCCAGCGCCGGGATAATGCCTTCCAGTTGGGCCAACAGGTTAAAGGCAGCCAGCGCCTGCTCATCGGTAACCGAAAAATAGCGGGCTCGCTTTATATCATTTAAGTAGCTGTGTTCCGGCCCCACCCCCGGATAATCCAGCCCCGCCGAAACCGAGTGCGCCGGGGTAATCTGGCCGTCAGCCTGCTGTAATAAGTAACTCATGCTACCGTGCAGCACCCCCACCTCACCGGCTGAGATAGAGGCCGCATGTTGGCCGCTATTTAAACCCAAACCGGCCGCCTCCACCCCGATAAACTTAACCTGAGAAACCTCCACAAAGGGATAAAACAAGCCCATAGAATTGCTGCCGCCGCCCACACAGGCCACCAGATAATCGGGTAAGCGTTGTGCCTGCTCTGTAATCTGCTGCCTGGCTTCATGGCCGATTACCGCCTGGAAATCCCGTACCAGCATCGGATATGGATGCGGCCCGACCACCGAACCTATTACGTAGTGGGTATGCTCTACCGTGGTCACCCAATTGCGAAGCGCCTCGTTGGTGGCGTCCTTCAAGGTATTACTGCCGGAGATGACCGGGGTCACTCTGGCTCCCAACAGCCGCATGCGGAACACATTCAACTGTTGGCGCTCTATATCTTCCCGGCCCATGAATACCTCGCACTCCAGGCCGAACATGGCCGCTGCGGTAGCGGTAGCCACCCCATGCTGACCGGCGCCGGTTTCAGCAATCACCCGCTGTTTACCCATACGCTTAGCCAGCAGCACCTGCCCCAGGGTGTTGTTGATCTTATGCGCCCCGGTGTGACATAAATCCTCTCGCTTTAAGTATATCCTGGCTCCGCCCAGGTGTTCGGTTAAACGCTTAGCATAATAAAGCGGAGTGGGACGACCGGTATAGTGCTTTAAATAATAAGCCAACTCAGCCTTAAACTGCTCATCAGCTTTAAATTTAAGGTAGTTAGCTTAAAGCTCAGCCAGCGCCGGCATCAGCGTCTCCGGTACATACTTGCCCCCATACAGGCCGAAGTGTCCTCTATTATCAGGCAGGCTCATAAAAATTGCTCCGGATTTAGATTATAAAATTAGGCCGCAGCTTTTCGCAGATTCTTTCTATATGATCCTGTAAATCTGCGTTTATCTGCGTTCTGTTATTTTTTTAAGTTCCCCTTAAGCTAAGGCATTATACCAAAATAAATCTTTAAGTCAAATGATTCCAGAACATGACATAAACGTTACTTTAAGTGTGATATAATTATTAATATATAGTGTCCGTATAATATTAATGTTATGGGGAGGAAAGATATGCGATGGGTATCGGTTCTGGTAGCGCTGTTTTTTGTAGTTGGCAGTAGAGTTGCGCTGGCTCAGCCAGCCGATAAGCAGTTGAAAGATGTGCAGAAACAACTGGATCAACAGCAGCAAGTAATTCAGGAATTACAACAAAAACTGAACTCCCTGGAAGATAAAGCCCAAACGATAAAAGGGTTGGAGAATGATTTTGATGATTTCCGCTACCAGTATCTAAAATCAATCAGGGAAAAGGTGAACGTTCATCTATATGGATCGCTGGAATTTGAGAATTTTGAGAATACCGATAGTGTGTTCGATGCCCGGAATATTGAGTTAGAAGTGGGAGCCAGCGCCAGTCAGCGTTTTCATCTATTTACCGAAATCGAATTTGAACGTACGGCCATGACCAGTAAGGACGAGCGTCAGGGAGAGGTAGAGGTGGAACAGGCCTGGTTTCAGTATGACATTAACCGCTATATCAACCTCCGCAGCGGGGTAATTTCAGTGCCCTTTGGTCGTTTCAATCTGGAGCACTATGATACGCTCCAGGACTTAACCGACCGACCGCTTATGGCCCGGCGGGTGATACCGGTTACCTGGGCTGAGGCCGGGGCCGGGTTTTTAGGTTCCGCCTATCTGGGAGGGCTATCCTCCGGCAAGTGGCTGCAGGAGTTTAGCATTAGTTATGAGTTGTATGCGGTCAATGGCTTAACAGACCGGTTCAGCGATACCTCCTCCCGGGATGCCGGGGGAGCGTTTGGTAAGGACAATAACAACAACAAGGCCGTAGTAGGGCGACTGCAAATAAGCCCCATCCCGGCGCTGGAATTGGGCCTAAGCGGTTATCTGGGCAAGTATGACCGGGAAGGAAACAAAATACAGGGCTATGATATAGATGGGAAACTAGTGTGTGGCCCGGCTGAGTTGGTGATGGAATTTGCCAATTTTGATCTGGATGAGGGTCTAAATGACGAGAGCCTTGCCATAACCCAGAACCTGCAGGGTGGTTATATTGAGGGACGCTATCACTTCTGGTTCGCTTTTCTCAATGAAACCTTCATGGGGCGGGGCCTGGAAGACCCCACCTTTACCGCCGTGGCGCGGGCCGGCTATGCCGAGATTGAGGATGACGGCGATGCGGATGAGGGTGATAACCGGGAGGAACGGCTGACCCTGGGGCTTAACTACCGTCCGGTAGAAGCCTTCGTATTCAAGTTGGAGTACCAGTTTAACAACACCGACAACGAACCGCTGGAGCGGGGGGATGATGACGGTTTTATCGCTTCAATAAGCATTGCTCTTTAAATTACAAGGAGTCAAACCATGAAATTTTTTTCCATCAGTGTTTTATGCTGCTCTTTCATCTGGGGGATCAATACCTGTTGGGCTGAAGATATTGCGGTGGTTGTAAACCGGGCCAATACAGTGGATAGTCTTACCCCGGCTCAACTGGCCGGCATTTATAGGGGTAAGCTGCGGCAATGGCCGGCCGGCGGGCAGATTATAGTGGTGAATCGTCCGGTTGGTTCCTTCGTTCGGAAGGCGTTCTATCAAGAAGTGCTGAACAGTAAACCCACTCAAAGATTTTTTCTGACCGGCACCCCCATTCCCTTCAGTACCATATCGCGGCGGTCAAGCCGGGCCACTATCAGATTTGTAGCCAATCTACCGGAGGCTATCGGCTATTTGTTTTTGAATGAGCTGGAACTGGACGAAAAAAGTAACGGCATCAAGATAGTCAGCATCATTACTATGAAGAATGAACAGACTGAAACCGGGAAGGAAATAAAACAGGAGGAATAAACATGAAAAAAAGAGCGCAGGCTATGAAGATGATTCCTGTATATGTCTTTTTCCTCTCCCTGTTCTGGGGAGCCAATTGCGCTTCGGCGGAAGCCATTGCGGTGGTGGTAAACCGGGCCAACATGGTGGACAATTTATCCATTGAGCAACTGGTCCGGATATATGAGGGGATACAGCGGCAATGGCCGGATGGGAAGCAGATTATTGCAGTAAACAGGCCGGCTGATTCCACTGTGCGCAAGGTTTTTTACCGGCAGGTGCTAAGCAGTAAACCCACCCGGAAGTTTCGGCTGCCCGGCCGCCGGATTCCATTTAGAAGCATCATCCAGAAATCCAGCCTGGCTACTATAAGGTTTGTGAACAATCTGCCTGAGGCCATCGGCTATCTGTTTTTGAGTGAACTGGAATTAGATGAAGAAAATAAGGACATCAAGCTAATCATGGTAATTGGAATAGAAGCTGACCACGAAAAACCCGGCGAGGAAAAATGATGGGCTGGTTAAAGCTTAATATATATGCTAAATTGTTGAGCTTATTTCTGCTGCTTTCCCTGCTGCCGCTGATTATTCTGGGATGGGTATCCTATCGTAATGCCCAACAGTCTTTGAAACAGACCATTGGCTATGAACTGGAAGAGCTGGCCCGGCTGACCATGGAAATGGTGGATCGCCAATTGGACGATTATCTCCAGGATATCCAGGTGTGGAGCGAGCTGGAGGTGATCCAGGATGTACTCACTGATGATGTTGACGGCCGCATCAATGCCAGCCTGATAAATTTTAAAAAAAGCAATCCATCTTATCAACAGCTTAGCTGTCTGAACCAAAGGGGAGAAATTGTTGCTGCTTCAGAACCGCGATTGATGGGTGAGGTCAAAGCAAAAACAGAATGGTTTAAACAGACGCTGGCCGGCCAGACATATATGTCCAAACTAACCATGCTGGAGAACGGTAAACCGGTAATCAACTTAGCCGCTCCCATCTGGGCCATCGGTAACCGAAAGCGGGTAATAGGGGTGCTTTACGCCACCTTTGACTGGGAGTATATCTATCCCCGGCTGGAGAGTATAAGAATAGAAAAAACGGTGAAAAGGCAACTTAAGGGCGCTCATATAATGATAATCGATCGGGCTGGGCTGGTCATCTTTGCCCCCCAATGGGAGCGCCGGGCATTAGATGATATACTGAAACCGGCCCTGTTTCCTGAGGGCATTCCGGGAGCTGATAGCCAGTCTCAGAGTGGCTATACGATTCAGCTTGATGAACATAATCAGTTGTCCCTGCTTGGCTATGCCCACTCCACCAGTCATGGGAATTATCCAGGCACCGACTGGACCACCCTGGCGTTGCAGAATGTAGAGCAAGCCTTTGCCCCGGTGTTCAGGCTCAGAAGCCTCATGTCCATCAGTCTCGTGATCTTAGCCTTAATCTCCATCCTGACCGCCCATCTGTTTGCCAAACAGTTGACCATTCCCATAAAAAGCCTCACTCAAGCCGCCCGGCATATAGCCCGGAGTACCAAGGGAACAGGCGCTGGGTTTTCCGAAAGGATTCAGGTAAAAACCACCGATGAGATTGGTAAGCTGGCCGATGCATTTAACTTTATGTCCAGTGAACTGTCGTTGGCTAAGGGAGAGTTGGAAGAGAAAAATCAAAAGCTGAAGGACTATGCCCATAACCTGGAAGATAAAGTAAAGCAGCGTACTGTTGAGTTAGAGCGGGCTGCCGAAGAAATACGGGAGAGTGATGAGAAATTCAGAAAGATAACTACTTCAGCCCAGGACGCTATTCTTATGATGGATAATGACGGAAATATTTCTAACTGGAATGAAGCTGCAGAAAAAATATTTGGTTATTCCAGTGAAGAAGTCCTGGGAAAAGAGTTGCATAACTTTCTCGCACCTAAGCGTTTTTACCAGACCCATATAGCGGCTTTTGGCAAGTTCAAGATTACCGGCCAGGGGCTTGTGGTTGGCAAAACGCTTGAACTAACCGCGGTAAAAAAAGATGGAACTGAATTTCCGATAGAACTGTCTCTTTCTGCGGTAAAGCTGAAAGGCAAATGGAACGCCATAGGGATAGTAAGGGATATTATCGAACGCAAGCGCAAGGAAGAAGAAATAAAAAGAAACGCCGAGATGTTGCAACAAGCCAACCAGGAGCTAAAGAATACCCAGGCACAACTGGTGCAGTCCGCCAAACTGGCCTCCATCGGGCAACTGGCGGCCGGGGTGTCGCATGAGCTGAACAACCCGCTGGGAGGTATCCTGGGATATTCTCAGTTTATTCTGGAGATGGCAAAGAAAGCGGGCCTGGAAAATCTCACCCCGTAAAAGCTGAAAAATATATTTACCTATATAGGTTATATAGAGAAAGAATCCCAACGTTGTAAAACCATTGTGGCCAACCTGCTCAAATTCTCGCGTTCATCCAATGCCGATATAGCTCCATTGGATATCAACCGGGTATTGGAGGAAACCCTTCTTTTTACCCGGCATCAACTGGAGATGCACCAGGTGGAACTTATCCGGGATTTTGCCCCCGAACTGCCTCCGGTTCAGGGAAATGAACACCAGTTGCAGCAGGTATTTACCAATATTATGGTCAACGCCCAGCAAGCCATGAAAGATGGAGGGAAGCTTACCATAAGCACCGCCGTAAATAACGGTATGCTGGAAATAAGCTTTGCCGATACCGGCTGCGGTATAGCTAAAAAGTATAAAGATAAGCTGTTCGACCCCTTCTTCACTACTAAAGAGACCGGGGAGGGTACCGGCCTGGGGCTTTCGGTCAGCTACGGCATTATACAGGCCCACCAGGGAAAGATTGAGGTGTAAAGCCAGCTGGGAAAAGGGACTACCTTCCACATAAAGCTACCAGTTAAGAAAGTTAATAAAAAAACTGCTCTCCTGGAGGAAAAATATCATGATGGCGACCGGCATAAATAATTTATTGGAAGAAATTGTAGAATCAGAAGAGAAGGCTGCCCAGGACGAGCGGGCACATACCAATATTATGGTAGTGGATGATGAGCCGATCATGAGAAATTTATTGACTGATGTGTTACAGAATGAGGGTTACCATGTGCATAACTTCTCGCAGGCCGAAGATGCCTTAAAAAATGTGATCGACGATAAAGTGGCGATTATAATTACCGATATAAAAATGAAGGGTATGGATGGTATGGAGTTGCTGAAGCGGGTAAAGGAAATTAACCATGCGATTGATGTGGTGGTAATGACCGGTTATGCTTCCGTAAACACCGCCGTAGAATCGATGAAATTGGGGGCGGTTGATTATTTAACCAAGCCGCTGAATATCGATCAGATCAGGCTTATTGTCAATAAAACCGTTGAGCGGCGATTCCTTAAAAAGCGGGCCAATGAATCCGCTTTCTATAAAAAGATGTCCCAGGTAGATGGCCTGACTGAACTGTTTAATCATCGCTTTTTTCAAAGATTGCTGGATATTGAAATTGCCCGTGCCAACAGGGAAAAATGGCCGGTAAGCTTGATCATTTTAGATATAGATAATTTTAAAGTACTTAATGATAAGAATGGGCACCCGGTTGGGGATTTGGCCTTAAAAAAAATATCCTGGCTGCTTAAGCAAAATTTCCGGGATTGTGATTTCGTCTGCCGGTATGGCGGAGAAGAATTTGCGGTTATCATCCCGAATGCCGATAAAGCCCTGGCTAAAAAAATGGCTGGTAGAATCAGAAAGATAGTTGAAAAAGCTGAGTTCGAACATGAAGAAACTCTTCCCCAGGGAACATTTACTATAAGCCTGGGAATAGCCGAATATCCGGTAGACGCTCAAAGCAAAGCGGAACTCATCGAAAAAGCCGATCAGGCCCTCTACCAGGCAAAAAGCAAGGGCAAAAACCGGGTGGTGGTATACAACCGTCAGATGAAATCACTCCATTTGAAACAATGAATATGTGCGCCAAAAGAACAAAGATATTAATAATTGATGATGAGCTGATAATCCGTAACTTATTATTGGATGTGCTGGCCAGTAACGGTTATGCTGCCATAGCTGTTCCCGGTGGGCTGGAAGGCATAGCCAAGGCCAGGCAGATGGAGTTTGATGTTATCTTCTCTGATATACACATGCCCAAAATGAACGGCTTAGAGACTATGCGCCAGATAAAAAAAATCAGCCCCCGGACTGTTTTTGTAATTATGGGGAGCTATCCGGATAAGGAAGGTGAATTGGCTTGCCGGGAAGGCGCAATTGCTCAGCTACAAAAACCGTTTAATATAGCCGAGGTATTAAGTGTGTTAGAGGCAGCTATTAAATTCCCTGCTATCAGCAGGTAACGACTGATTTCCCATTATCCCAGATATTTAACCAGCTTCGGCCCCAGGGCCTTAGCTAAGCCGCCGGGCAGTTTTGACCAGATACGTTTGGCCAGATCGAACTTGGGGTTGGATGGACTGATATTGGGAATTTCGGCTTTGGTGTTCAGATAATATTGGTAATACAAGGGTCGGGGTTCAATCCCCCAATGCTTCTTGAAGCTGAATGAACCGCTGCCCTGGCGGCTGCGTCCCAGGTCATAATAGCGATAGCCATGCTCGCAGCTATATTTTATGGCTTCCCACAGTATCCAGTTATTGGGGGCATAATTCAGATAGCGGTGATCATAACCGATATAATATGGTAGTACCGTATCCTTAAAGAAGAACACCCACAGGCTGCTTATAATTTTACCCTCATAGGTGGCTGAGAATATGCTTATCCTTTCGCCGAATTCAGCAATCAACCGCTTAAAAAAGGCTTTAGGTAGTACCGGAGTTCCCAGAGCCTGCTGCGTGCGGGCGAATAATTCATAAAAACCGTTAAATTCCTGCTCATCTATCTGGCCCGGCCGGGGCGCTCTGTAAAGCTGTAAGCCTGATTTTATGCCCTTCCTTAAAATATTGCGGTTGCGTTTGCGCATACCATTCCATGCGACCTCGGCATCAGCCGGCAAATCCAGAATAAAGACCATATACAAATCCTTGGTGGGTAATTCCGGATTACCCGGCTTTAAATTTCTGAATTCCACGTAGCCGGCATTTTCTTGTTTAGCTATTTTCTTAGCCTCTTCCAACAGCAGGTTCTCAGCCTGTTCATTATCGGCGCATATCCCGCCGTACACCCCAAAGGGCACCGAAACTAAAGATGTGCCAAAAAATACATTTTTATTTAAAAACAGCGGCAATACCCCGCACAACTTATCCCTATGCTGAACGTAAATATAATAAGGCTGCAGGCCAAAGGTTTGCTCCACCACCTTCTTCCAGCCCAAATCGTGGAACATGTTGGCATTATTATTCTGCTCAATATACGCTTGCCAGGCCGATTCAGCCCCGGCAGTATAATATTTCAACTGCATATTTATAAACGCCTTCCTGCATTATACAATTAGAAAGAATCACCCGCATTATAGGCTGGTTCCACCAAATTGTAAATGGCTAAATAGCTTGTGATTTTGTTATTCCGGTACACCTGTTGTATAAACCCGGGTTGGACACGGCTAGGAGTTTTTGGGGTATCGGTGATGGAGTGCATGGGGTTCATCCGGATTTAGCGTACTTGGGGGATATACGTAAGGGTGGTGAGGCAGAGGGGATGGTCAGTAGTTGACAAGAAGTGGACATGGTTGCCTCATTTGAAGTTCTACAAAGGTATTTGAACACCCTCGCATCCGGATGAACCAAAAAGTATTTTGGCCGCCCGAAAACAACCCTTACAGAAAAGTACTGCTTATTGCCCATACAACTTTGCGGTATTCATTCAGAATCGGTATCACCCAGTACCTTATAGTCTTCAGTCTTATGACGGACGATCTCACCTTCTACCATATAAATTACATCTTCAGCGACGTTGGTGGCCAGATCGGCAATGCGTTCTAAGTGCCTGGAGATACTGAGAAGGTGGATCAGGCATTCCAGGTTCTCCGGTTGGTTACGGATTCCAGCCTTCACCTGATCGTACATTTTACGATTTAAGGCATCCACCTCATCATCGGCGGTACAGACTCGTTGGGCTAAAGCGGAATCCATATTTACCAGGGCATCCAGGCTTTCTTTGAGCATTATTTGTGCCTTCTCAGCCATTTTGGAGAACTCAAACAAGATGTTTGGTTTGTTTTTGGTAGCCAGAAAGGCTGCCCGTTCGGCAATGTTTACCGCCAGGTCCCCAATTCGCTCCAGGTCATCATTAATTTTGAGCACCGCCACCACGAAGCGCAGGTCAATAGCCACCGGCTGGTACAAGGCTAATATTTTCAGGCATTCTTCCTCTACCTCAACCTCCAGATAGTCAATGTTTGGATCAGCCTCAATAACCCTGGTCGCCAGGGCTTCATTCTGTTTCTCTACTGACTCCACCGCCTGTCGGACGCTTTCCTCCACCACGGCGCTTAAAGACAGGATTTTCTTCTTCAGGTTTTCAATTTCTCTTTTTAAGTGTAAAGACATGGAGTCTCCTTCCTCAGCCGAAGCGTCCGGTAATATAATCTTCGGTCTGTTTATTCTGGGGCTTGGTAAAGATTTGTTTGGTGGGCCCGAACTCTATCAGTTCCCCTTGATAGAAAAAGCCGGTAAGATCAGACACCCGGGCCGCCTGCTGCATATTATGAGTAACAATAACAATAGTGTAACGCTTTTTAAGCTCGCCCATCAGGTCCTCAATTCTAGCGGTAGACACCGGGTCCAGGGCGGAACAGGGTTCATCCATCAGAATTACCTCCGGCTCCATAGCCAGCGCTCTGGCGATGCACAGGCGTTGCTGCTGGCCGCCGGATAGAGCGAGCGCTGAATCCTCCAGGCGGCCACTCACCTCATCCCATAAAGCGGCCCGCTGCAGCGATTTTTCTACCAACTCCTGAATATTACCCCGATAGCCATTAATAGAAGGCCCCCAGGCCACATTCTTAAAGATTGACTTGGGGAAGGGATTTGGTTTCTGGAAGACCATGCCGATACACTTACGGATTTCCACCGGGTCGACATTCGGCCCGTATATATCCTGGTCAAGATAGAGAATCCGCCCTTCCATCTTTACATCCGGGATAAAATCGTTCATCCGGTTGAAAGCCCGCAACAGGGTACTCTTTCCGCAACCGGAAGGGCCGATGATAGCTGTAATCCTATGCCTGGGCACAGAAAAGGAAACATCCGCCACCGCCGGTTTACTGCCGTAGCTTATGGTCAACTTGTGCGTTTTAAAAATATTGTCTGAAAGGGTTGTCATCTGTTTTTTCTTTCGCTGCGATGTCTGATAAGAATAGCCAGGGCATTCATAGACAAAAGTACTACCAAAAGTACGATAATTCCCCCAGCTGCCAATTGGTGAAATTTGGCCTGGGGCCGGGAAGCCCAGTTGAAGATTTGAATTGGCAGTGCGGTGAAGGCATCCAGCGGGCCTTCGGGAGTAAAGGCTACATAGGTCAGCGCCCCGATCATGATTAACGGAGCGGTTTCACCAATCGCTCGTGATAAGGCCAGGATTACCCCGGTAAGCATACCGGGCAGCGCGCTGGAAAGCACCTGATCCCGCACCACCTGCCAGCGGGTAGTTCCCAGGGCATAGGCGGCCTGCCGAATAGAACTGGGTACCGCCCGGATAGCTTCCCGTGAGGTTATAATGATTACCGGCAAAATGAGCAGGCTCATGGTCAGACTCCCGGCCAGCACGCTGCGGCCCAGCGACATAAAGCGCACAAATATAACCAGTCCCAATATACCATAGACAATGGAGGGCACTCCCGCCAGATTGGCAATATTTACCTCGATAAACCGGCTAAGCTTCCCTTTGGAGGCATATTCTTCCAGGTAAATGGCGGCCGCCACTCCGATGGGAATGGAGATGACGGCGGTCAGACTAATGAGCCACACTGTACCCCAAAGGGCCGATTTTATGCCCGCTTTTGCCGGAAAACGGGAGGGGAAACTAGTCAAAAACTGTCCATCCACCCAAGGCAGTCCTTGTCGGGTAACATGATAAAGAAGCACCGCCAATAAAACCACTCCCATCCAGGTTACCATAGTACACAGCAGGCGAAAACCCTTGGCTTTGACATGCCGCCATTTTAAATTGGAGGAACTCATTCATACACCTCGTGAAAACGCCGCAAAATATGGTGAGCCAGGATGTTCATACTAAGGGTGATGGCGAAAAGCAGGGCGGCTACGGCAAAAATAGTCTGGTACTCTATGGTACCCGCCGGCGTATCGCCCAAACTCACCTGGACGATGTAGGCCGTCATGGTCTGAATGCTCATCAAGGGATTTGCGGTTATCCTGGGGGTGGCCCCGGCGGCCAGGGTAACTGCCATGGTTTCCCCAATAGCCCGTGATAGCGCCAGCACAAAGGAGGCCACCACCCCCGAAAGAGCTGCAGGAAGCACCACCCTGCCGGTCACCTCAAGCTGGGTGCCGGCCAGGGCATAAGCCCCCTGGCGTAAAGAATCCGGTACTGCCCGCAGAGCGTCATCACACAGGGAGGCCACCATGGGCAGAATCATCACTCCCACCACAATTGAGGCGCTGGCGGCATTAAATACCTGGATTTTGGGGAAAATTGTCTTAAGTAGCGGAGTGATGAAGGTCAGCGCAAAGTAGCCGTACACCACAGTAGGGATGCCGGCTAATATTTCCAGTACCGGCTTAATAATGCTGCGCATCCGGGGCGAGGCGTATTCGCTTAAGTAAATGGCGCTGGCCAGGCCAATGGGAATAGCTACCAGCGCCGAACCTGCTACAATAAGAAAGGTGCCACATACCAGGGGCAGCACCCCAAAAGAACGGGGATGCAAAAGCGGAGACCAGCGGCTACCCAGCAGAAAATCCAACAGCGGTACTTGCCGGAAGAAGGCCAGGCCCTCCCACAACAGCACGCTGATAATGGCAATGGTAGTGGCTACCGAAAGCAGGGCACAAAGCATAAAACTCGCTTTAATGCCCGCCTCCGTCCAGCGTTTTTTTCCTTGGCCGAGTTTGTGTTTGCTGGTCAATTTCTTTACCTATTTAGACACTTAGGAATGTCAAAAGCCGTTCAATTGCACCTTAATATAGCCCCCGCTTTTGACCCGATGGGGCAACATGGGGCGGTGAGCGCCTGGTAAACACACGCAATAGTCGCCGCTGAACATGCCTATGTTCAAAAGTCTTTAAATTGTGTCAACGCCTGTTGGTATTGCTTTTGGGGAAGCGCTACATAGCCCACTTCTTTGACCAATATGGGCGCCTGCTTTAAGTAGAATTCTACAAATTCCTTAACCCCTGGTTTTTTCGTCGCCGCCTTATTGACATAGATAAAAATCGGCCGGGACAGCGGCTGATATGTTCCGTCATTTATGGTCTGCTCAGCGGGAGCTACCGGGCCCTGGCCTGCGTCAATGGGCACCAGCTTCAATTTGTCCTTATTCTCCGCATAATAAGCATAACCAAAGAAACCTAATGCATTTTCATCGCCGGCAATTCCCTGCACCAATACATTATCGTCCTCGCTGGCGGTAAAATCCGCCCGGCAAACCTGAGCTTTACCATTTATGACCTCAGTAAAATAATCGAAGGTTCCCGAATCGGTACCCGGGCCGTAGAGGGTGATGGGGCGATTTGGCCAACCGGGGCGCACATCGCCCCACTTTTTCACCTGGCTCCCCGGCTTCCAGATCATATTCAGTTCTGAGACGGTAAGATAATCCACAAAATCGCTTTTGGGGTTAACCAATACTGATAAGCCATCATAAGCTACCGGCAATTCCAGGTATTTTATCCCATTTTCTTTGGCCTTATCCTTTTCCTTTTGCTTAATCGGCCGGGAGGCATCATTAATATCGGTTTCCCCCACACAGAACTTCTTAAACCCGCCACCGGTACCGGAGATACCTACAGTTACCCGTACCCTGGGATAAACCTTTTGAAACTCCTCAGCTACTGCCTCGGTAATCGGAAACACCGTACTGGAACCGTCGATCCGAACCATACCGGCGGGGCCATTTGTTTGTTCATTATTCTCACTATCCCACCACCAGGCGGAAGCCGTGGAAGGTGGAATGGCACACATTGCCAAAATTGCCATACAACTAATTGTGCTTAAAATCTTCTTCATTGATCCATACCTCCATTTTTAGCCAATTTTTAACTGCTGTCAAAATATACCTTCTAATTGTTAGGATTGTGTTAGAATTGTATAAGAATGTGGTTAGCCTGCTAAAAATCCACCTGAAAGCGCATCTGGAATATATCCGCAT
Source organism: bacterium (assembly GCA_024277675.1). Lineage (GTDB taxonomy): Bacteria > SZUA-182 > SZUA-182 > SZUA-191 > JAJRXT01 > JAJRUS01. The sequence goes on from JAJRUS010000129.1 coordinate 22,240, forward strand.
CGCCTGCCTCGTCTAAATCAGCCATAACATAGTTTGCCATGACCCGGGTGTTGGGGTTGAGATACCAGTTCAGCCCCAGCGTAACATCGCTCAACTCACCTCCGGCAATACCCTGCCCTGTATCCTTCTGATCGTGATTCAGATCAATACTGGAATAGCGCGCCGCTAACTCCCAGGCACCCGGGCCAAAGCCATCCTTGTTCAGGAAATTCCTTTTGGGTTTAACCCGGCTGAAGGTCCCCGCAGAAGTTTTGTATTTACGATGTTCGCCAGTCAGGAAAATACTTGCCATAGCATAGTAACCGGAAAACTCCGGATTGCTACCTGAATCCAAATCAGCAGCAGCCTGAATATACTCTCCCTGGAATGACACCGGTCCGAAAATCGCTGCCGCCTCGCCCCCGAATAAATTTAATGAATCAGCAGTAAACTTGCCGGTATCTACAAATCGGGAAGCAAGGTGTGTTTCCGGGCGCTCTCTGAAACGCAGCGTATCATCAGTCGGGCTTCTACGGCTATAGGCAACGCCAAGGTGAATAAGCTGCTCTCCCTTATTCATGTACAGCGGCAGCGCAGTCACCCGACCGGTTAAATTGTATTCACCCTCGCTGGAACCCTCTCCATAACCGTTCGTATCGCGGAATACACCTACAGCCCAGGTTACATGCTTATCAAATAGATTATTATGGATCATGGCCCCGGTATTCCTGGAAGGCACAAAGGCCCACGTCAGAGACCGCTCCATAAAGGTGATGTACTTACTGCTGGTTAATTCTTCCAAGCCGAAGGGCTCTTTAAAATGTCCTACCCGGATACCGCCGATCACCGGTATTTTTTTAAGGCCGATGTATGCGTCCTTCAAGTCGGCATCACCCCCGGCAAAGTCATACTGGGCTTTGAATTCCACCCGGTCGTAAATTGTACCGGAGACATAAAGCCTGGCCCGGCGAAATTCAGTACCATCCACTAAATCTCCGACTGCTGCTTCCAGATCATCATTACCGGACATCCAAGCCCAGTCATTCATGATCCGCCCACCGAGCTTCAGTTTGAAAGCCTTATCCTGAGTATCCAGCCGAATTCCATCCTTCCAGTATAGTCGGAAGGTGTTATCCGCTGTCTCAGAACGCTTTTCGATTTCGTCTATGCGTCCTTTTAAGCTTTCTAATTCCTTTTCCAAATCCAGTTGCTGAGCTTGAGCGCTGGTGGCTCTGGAGATAATCAACAGCCCAATATACACTGCAACAATCCAACTTCTCATCCTTTCTCCTCCTCTTGGTGGTAGGTTAAATATCCAGGTGTAGGCCCACACCTCATCCTGTTCAACCAGAAGGATACTTAGTGGATGTTAGGCAATTATGAGAGGAAAATTAGAATTTGATGAGCAGAGAAAAATATTGGAGGGGGTTAAACTATGGGCAGGTGAATGGAAAAACAACTGCCTCTACCGGGGACGCTCTCCACATTGACACTGCCCCCATGCGCCTGAACGATGTGCTTTACGATAGCCAGGCCCAGACCGGTACCGCCAAGCCTGCGGCTTCTGGCTTTATCCACCCGGTAGAAGCGCTCAAACAGTCTTGGCAGGTGATCTTTACCAATCCCACAGCCGTAATCACGAACCTGAATGATTACTTCAGTGTCGGATTGAGCGCCGGAAACCTGTACTGAACTTTTCGGCTCACTATACTTGAGGGCATTGTCCAGGAGATTTATTATTGCCTGTTCCATGAGCGGCGGGTTGATCATAGCCCGGATACCATCCCGGCAGGTTAGTTCAAGCTCTATGTCTTTAGCGATAGCCTTTATCCTACAAGTTTGAATAGCGGCACTCAGCACAGTTTCTATTCCGTACTTACCCAGTAATATTTCAGCGGCTTCCGCCCCTTGTTCAATCCTGGACAGGGTCAGCAGGTCTTCGATGATGGCATTCAGGCGGTCAGCCTGCTTAGTGGCGATTTTCAGGAAACGCCTGGCCTCATCAGGTTTATATATTGCCCCGTCAAGCAAGGTTTCCACCGCAGCCTTAATTGCGGTAATCGGGGTTTTTAGCTCATGAGATACATTGGCTACAAAATCCCGCCGGATATTTTCCAGTTTCCGCAGGCGGGTTACATCATTTAATACTACCAGCGCGCCGATATTTTGCCCCTGTCCATCCCGCAGAGGGGCTCCGTGGGCTTGCAGATACCGTTCACTATCCTGGTGCAGCACAATTTCCCCCTCCAGCGGCTCAACACTGACCAGCACCCTGGCCACAAATTGTTGCAGATCAACATTCCTTACCACCTCGTGCAACCCTTTCCCCGGGGTTTTATGTGGGTCGGCACCAAGCAATCGGCCGGCTGCCTGGTTCAGGCTGATTAAGCGCTCATCTTTATTTATGGCAATTACTCCCTCCACCATACTGGCAAGCACGGCTTCCTGTTCATTACGCTGTTGCACCACAATCCGTATGCGCTCATCCAGTTGGGCGGCCATCTGGTTCATGGCTTCGGCCAAAGCCCCTATCTCCTGCGAGTCAGGAACCGCCAACTTACGACTTAAATCACCTTCAGCAAAACGCTCCGCTCCCTGCCGCATCTCCTCCAGGGGACGGCTTAACCGGCGGGAGATGACCAGGCTTATAGTGGCTGCCAGCATAGCCACCAGGAAACCGCCAATAGCGATTTTGCTATAGATGTCGGCTAAGGCCAGGCTAATGGAGGTTACCGGAATGGAGGTTCGCAATACCCCGAAGATGGCCCCATCTTTTTCAATAGGCACCGCCACATACATCATATCTTCCTGAAGCGTATGACTGAATCTCACCGATGCGCCAATATTCCCGGCTTGAGCCTGCCGGATTTCAGGCCGGTCGGCATGGTTGTCCATGTTGGCGGGATCCTCTTCGGAATCGCCAATAACCTTACCGGAAGGAAGTATTACCGTAATGCGAGTGGAAGATTTGCGACCCAGTTCCTGACATAATGAGTCTACGCTATTGGTTTCTGCCGGAATAAGCTGTTCCCGAAACTGATTTTCTATAAGCTGGGCTCTGGCTTCCAGGTCGGCGGCCGTTTGTTTATAATAAAACTGCCGCAATGACCTGGAAGCATACCAGGTAATCGCCAGCAGAGAAACCAGTATGATTATTAAATAAGAAGGATAAAGCTGCCAGAGCAAGCGTTTTTTGCCCATAAACTACTCCTTGAATCTGTATCCTACACCGCGCACAGTCTCAATGTATTCACCCGCAGCCTTAAGTTTTTTGCGCAAGCTTACCATCTGGAAATCAATAGAACGGTCAGTAACGGGATAGTCATCTCCATGTATCGCATCTATAATCTGGAAACGGGTAAACACCCAACCTGGACGACGGGCCAGATATTGCAGGATGCGAAACTCGGTAAAAGTCAGCTCAACGGGTTTATCTTTTACCAGTACTTCATGGCGGCCGGGGTGGATTAAGATTTCGTGTATTTTGATGACGGAAGCATCCTCAACAGCTTCTTTTGCCTTCCGGCGCAACACCGCTCTTATCCTGGCAATCAACACCTTGGGGCTGAAGGGTTTGGTGACGTAATCATCAGCCCCCAGCTCCAGGCCGGCTACAATATCGGCTTCTTCTCCCTTGGCGGTGAGCATCACCACCGGGATATGGCGGGTTTTGGGGTCTTGCTTTAGCAGTTTACATACTTCTAAACCATCTACCCCTGGAAGCATCAGGTCCAACACCACTAAATCAGGCAAATCAGACCTGGCCTTATTCAAACCATCCTCGCCGGAAGTTACCCCAAAAACATGATAACCTTCCCTGACCAGGTTATAATGCACTAACTCCAGTATATCTTCTTCATCCTCAACAATGAGGATGGTTGCTCTGGACATTGGTTATTTACCCCTCGTTTATTTACAGGTTTTTATAATTTATCCCTATTGTGTTAGCATAATGTTAGCCACCGGTGAGATTTACGTTTGTATTTCATTTCAGGCTCTTACATCATACGACTTTCAGTTATATTTTTCAAATCAAACCAAAATAATCATTACAACCCCCTCCGCAACTTCCATTTCCAGCTTGTATGATAAACTGTTTTAATTTCTTCTGGTTAATACGATTGCTCTGTTTCCCAGGTGTTTTCAGTAAATAAAGCCTTTAATTTCAGGGTGATACTAAAGCCTAAATCAGTCATAGAGCGCTCTTCTTATGTTTGACAAAGCCAGCCGGCCTGTGGTATTTTTCAGTGGGTTTAATTTGAAATAGTCGCTTAAAAAAGGAGAAGCTATCATGAGCGATTTATCGACTGCTGCTAAAGGACATTTTTTAAAATCCAGCCGTACGCTGGGAATCGTGTGTACAGTTACCTGGCTGGCACTCGCCGTGCTTGTCGTTCCTGTACAGGCACAGAAAAGTGGGCTGGAAAGTTTGAGAAAGACGGGAAAGGCCTTTGCATCCGTAGCCAAGGGGGTATCCCCGGCCGTGGTATTCATCAAGGTCGAAAAAATGGTGACCCAACCGCCGATAGAGTTCTCCTCCCCATTTGGGGGTGAGGGAAATCCTTTTGGCGACGATTTTTTCAGGCGCTTTTTCGGTGAACCTTTTCCGCACAACCGATCTCGTCAACAACCTCAACCCCCCAAAAAGAAACAGCGGGTGGTGAGCCAGGGGTCGGGGTTCATCGTCTCCGCCGATGGTTATATCTTGACTAATAACCATGTGGTCGGCGATGCCGACAAGATCATGGTGAAGCTTGAAGATGGTCGGGTGTTCAAGGCGAAGACCATTGGGACTGACCCTCATACCGACGTGGCGGTTATCAAGATTGACGCCAAAAACCTGCCGGTTCTCCAACTGGGAGATTCGGATGTCTTAGAGGTCGGTGAATGGGTTATAGCTATCGGTAATCCCTTTGGCTTGTCTCATACCCTCACCGCCGGCATTGTCAGCGCCAAGGGGCGCAGTAGTCTCGGCATTGCCGATTACGAGAATTTCATTCAGACCGATGCGGCGATTAATCCCGGCAACTCCGGCGGCCCGCTGGTCAATCTGGAGGGCAAAGTCATCGGCATGAATACTGCCATTTTCAGTCGCAGCGGCGGCTATATGGGTATCGGATTTGCCATCCCCATAAACATGGTAAAGGCCATTTGGGATCAACTCATTAAACACGGGTCAGTGATCCGCGGCTACCTCGGTATCGTCATCCAGGAGCTTACGCCCGACCTGGCCAAAACATTCGGATTGGACGGCCGGAAGGGAATCCTGGTGGCCCAGGTCTCGGAAGGTTCGCCGGCGGAGAAGGCAGGCCTGAAGCAAGGCGATGTGATCGTGGAGTTTGACGGCAAACCCGTGGAGAGAATGGGCGCATTTCGCAACCACGTTTCTCTCAAAGAGCCTGGAACCAAGGAAAAGCTTACCGTATTGCGTGATGGAAAGCCTAAAACCCTTACCGTAACCATCGGTAAGTTGCCCGCCAGCGGGCCGGCGGCCGGTGCGCCGTCCCATAGTTGGCAGAAGCTGGGTATCACCGTTAAAACGCTGACCAGGGAATTGGCGGAGCGGTTCGGTTATCAGGGCGAAACCGGCGTAATCGTCACCCAGGTTACTCCGGGTTCAGTGGCTGAAATGGCGGGCATCCGCTCCGGCACGCTGATCAAGGAGGTTAATCGCAAACTGATCAATAACGTTGATGAATTCGAGCAGGCGATTAAACAAAGCGCAACTAAGGGCGCTGTGCTGCTGTTGATCAAGGATGGAAAAATTGTTAGGTATGTGGCCCTTGAGTATTAGGGAAATGGTCATCACCGTGAATGCCTGAAGGCCATCGGCGGCTATGCAGCGACATTGTTTTCTCATTTAGAACAAAGGGGCCAGCGACCCCGGTTTTTCCTAAAAAATGATGTACCAACTCGTTAAATTTGCTGAAAATGGATTGTGATCTGGAATGATTTTTTGTCAAAATGAAGCGGTTTCCCAAATCCATTTTCAGCGTAGCCCGCTACACAAGGAGATTAAATCATGAATGAGTTATTGACTCTTTGTTTTGACAGTGAATATGAGGCCGACGAGGTTCGCACGGAATTATTGAAGCTGCGGCGAGAGCATTTGATTGACCTGGAAGACGCCATAGTGGCTACGCGGAACCGGGAAGGCAAAATCAAACTTCGGCTGATTCGGCACTTTTCAACTACGGGTGTCGTAGGCGGCGGGATGGGAAGTATTCTGGGGGCAGTGGTTGGTTCAATCCTCCTTACCCCTATTTTCGAGTACGTTGTAAATAATGGGGGTACTGTTGTGAATGAAGCAGTACTGGCTAAGTTGGGGATCAGCGAGGACTTTATTAAAGAGCTGGCGTCAACTATGACCCCCGGATCATCCGCCTTATTTATACTGGTAATGAGAGCTGATCCCGATAAAGTGTTGGAAGAACTCAAACGGTTTAAAGGCAAAGTACTCCAGACATATCTGTCAAAGGATGAGGCGGCTATCAGGGCAGCCCTTGAATCTGTGGTGTAACATGTTGAAAACATTCTGAGTTCTAAGATTATGGGTATCTGAAAGCCAGGTTAAACCTGGCGCCTTGCTTTATAACTGGCGGTAAATGATGGAAAAGCGAACAAAGTTTTCATTAAACTACTATATTATTATCTTTTTGACCTTCCTGGCTATCGACTCCATCTTTTTCTCGGGACACGATGTCCGGGAAATCTCTTATAAGGAATTCCGGGATTGTCTTGAGCGCAATGAAATTGAAAGCGTGGTAATTACTCCGAATAAAATCCATGGCTTGATGAATAAGCCCGGTGTATCGAAGAAAGTAGACACAAACAGTACTCCGGGCGGGAAAGATAAGTCATTTGAACCCAAAATGAAATACACCCCCTGGCGGGTAAAGATTAAAGAATATGAAAAAAAACATGACGCAGAACTTAAGCGGCAGTTCATGGTTATACCCCTTGAGGATCACAAGTTGTTGGAGGACTTGCAGGCCCATGGCATAGATTATCGGGGTAAACTGGAATCTGACTGGTTGAAGAATTTTTTCCTGAATTGGATTATTCCCTTCGCCTTTATCTTTTTCATCTGGGGGATTATTTTTAAGCGAATGGGTGGTGGAGCGGGGGTAATGAATGTCGGTAAAAGTAAAGCAAAAATCTATGCAGAAGACCCAAAGAACCGCGTAACATTTAATGATGTGGCAGGTATTGACGAAGCCGTTGAGGAAGTCAGAGAGGTGGTTGATTTTTTGAAGAATTCAGCCAAATATACTCGATTGGGCGCCAAACTACCGAAAGGGGTTTTATTGGTAGGCCCACCTGGGACCGGGAAAACGTTGCTGGCCAAAGCCGTCGCCGGCGAAGCGGGGGTGCCGTTTTTTAGTTTGAGCGGTTCTGATTTTGTCGAAATGTTTGTGGGGGTGGGTGCGTCACGGGTGCGCGACCTTTTCTCAGAAGCAAAGGCCAAGGCGCCCTGTATTGTTTTTATTGATGAAATTGATGCCATCGGAAAAAGTCGCGGGCACGGTGTTTATACGGCCGGCTTTGACGAACGGGAAAATACGTTAAATCAAATGCTGTCCGAAATGGATGGGTTTGACCCGCAGGTTAGCGTTATTATCATGGGAGCCACCAACCGGGTTAGCGTTTTAGATCCGGCATTGCTCCGTCCGGGCCGTTTTGACCGTCAGATTTTAGTTGATCGTCCGGATATGAAAGGCCGGATGGATATATTTAGAATACATACCAGTCGGCTGGTGTTGGCAAGGGATGTAGACTTACAGAAACTGGCAGCGGAAACACCCGGATTTGCAGGCGCAGAAATCGCCAATGTCTGTAATGAGGCGGCTCTGCTTGCTTCCCGAAATAATAAACCGGAAATTGCAATGAAGCAATTTCAAGATGCCATTGAACGGGTGATTGCCGGTCTGGAAAAAAAGAATAAAATAATAAATCCACGAGAGCGCCGGGTCATCGCCTACCATGAATCCGGCCATGCCATTGTGGGGCACTTTACCCCTGGAGCCGATCCTGTCCGGAAAGTGACCATTGTTCCTCACGGCATTGGCGCATTGGGTTATACATTACAAACACCATTGGAAGACAGGTACTTAATGTCCCGTTCCGAATTAGTTGGTAAAATAAAAGGGCTGTTGGGGGGACGCGCTGCCGAAGAAGTGGTTTTTAGTGCAATATCGACCGGCGCCTCGAACGATCTGGAAAAAGCCACCAAGATCGCCAAGGACATGATCCAGGTTTATGGCATGAGTAGGCGTATGCCCAATATCTCTTTATCCGAGCAAGACGAGCGTGATTTTTTAGCTCAGGGGGCCGGCCTCTCCCATCACTCAGAGAAAGTGATGCAGATGATTGACGAAGAAATTTCGGAAGTTATTCAAACCTGCTATAAAGAAGCCAAACAGCTTTTGCAAAAAGAGGGTGGTAAATTGGAAAAGCTGGCGCAAACTCTTCTTGAAAAAGAAGTGATTGAGGAAAGTGATATTCAGGCCATATTGGGTTTGCGTCCAGATGTAAGTGTGTTTAAAAAACTGGGTGAGTAATGGAAGAAAATGCTTAACTTGACTACTTGCTCAGACTCCTAGGCCAGAATTAACGGACGAATCCCTTTAAGGATATATGAGGAGAAATATCAGTCATATTGTTGGGCCCATGATAGGGCTGGTTCTCTTTATTGCCGCCCTCTGGGTTCTCCACCATGAACTGAAAGCATATCATTATCGTGATGTTATCCGCAGCTTTAAAGACCTACCCGCATTATCAATTTTTCTTGCCTTAATAATAACCATACTAAGTTATATCGCCATGACGGGATATGATATGCTGGCCTTTTATTACATACGGCATCCACTCGTATGTAGCAGAATTGCCTTCGTTTCGTTTATCAGTTATGCGCTTAGCAATAACATCGGGATTTCTATACTCAGTGCCAGCGCTGTTCGGTATCGCCTATACTCAAGCTGGGGATTATCAGCCACCAAGATCAGCAAAGTTATCGCCTTCTGTATCTTGACGCTCTGGTTGGGATACTTCACTGTGGGGGGCATGGTTCTGCTGTTTGAACCGATAGCGATTCCCGGAACGTTCCACTTGCCATTTGCTTCTGTTCATCTGCTGGGGTTGTTTTTCATTGTTTTTGTGGGTGGATATCTTGTGTTGAGCGCCAGGCGAAAGAATCCGCTCAGAATAAAATGGCTGGAGTTCCAACTGCCTGCTTTACCCCTCTCACTTGCTCAGATACTGATTGCTTCCATAGATTGGATACTGGCCGGGAGCGTCCTTTACGTCCTGCTTCCGCCTTCCGCCACCCTGTCTTTTCCAGTTTATCTCGGCATTTATTTGATGGCACAGCTCGCAGGATTTATGAGTCAGGTACCGGGGGGCCTGGGGGTGTTTGAGACGGTCGTTATCGTTTCCCTTTCGCCCACATTTCCGGCTTCGTCGGTATTGGGGTCACTGCTGGCATACCGTACAATTTATTATCTTTTCCCGCTGAGTATTGCGGTGATGATGCTGGCAATACATGAGCTTAGCCGGGTTAAAGATAAAGTCCGGCGGGTTACCGCTCTATTTAATCAATGGACTTCTCTGTTGGTGCCTCATATTCTTTCGCTTATAACCTTTCTCAGCGGGGCGATTCTCCTTTTTTCCGGTTCGATTCCGGCTGTAAAACCACGTATAGACTGGCTGAATAATTTTCTTCCACTGCCGGTAATAGAAATATCCCACTTTCTGGGAAGCCTTTCGGGCGTGGGGCTGATATTACTTGCCCGGGGTCTGCAGAAAAGGCTCGATGCAGCATATATGCTTGCACTTGTCCTGCTTGGCTCAGGGGTAGCTTTTTCTTTATTAAAGGGGTTTGATTATAATGAGGCAATAATCCTGGCGGTCATGTTCTTTATGCTGCTGCCCTGCCGTCGGTATTTTTACAGAAAGGCATCACTCCTGAGCCAGCACTTTACTTTTGGATGGATATCCGCCATCATATTTATATTGATAGCTTCTGTCTGGATTGGGACATTTTCTTATAAACATGTCGAATATTCAAATCAACTCTGGTGGCGCTTTGAACTGGCGGGAGATGCTCCCCGTTTTCTCCGGGCCACCGTTGGTATTGTTATATCCGTTTTATTCTTTTTTATTGCAAAATTGCTCAGACCCACCCAACCTGAATATTCCCTGCCTACCCCGTTAGAACTTGACAGGGCTCAAGCTATAGTAGCCGCTTCCCGTTCGACGGTAGCTAATTTAGCGCTGCTCGGTGACAAGTCACTCCTTTTCAGTGAAAACGGAAAGGCTTTTCTCATGTATGCTATTGAGGGCCGAAGCTGGATATCAATGGGGGAGCCTGTAGGGCCGCCGGAAGAGAGGAAAGAACTCATCTGGAGATTTCGTGAACTATGCGACTATCATGACGGATGGACTGTCTTCTACGAAGTAGACAAAGAAAATCTCCATCTCTATATTGATGTTGGTTTAACCTTTTTTAAGCTTGGAGAAGAGGGGCGTGTCCGATTGGAAACATTCTCCCTCGAAGGAAGTTCCCGCAGGGATTTTCGTTATGTTCTTCGTAAACTTGAGCGGGAAGGCTGTTCATTCGAGATTATACCCAGGGAAAGGATTCCCCTTGTACTTCCTGAACTGAAAAACATATCCGATGCGTGGTTGTCAGAAAAACATACCAGTGAGAAGGGATTCTCCATCGGTTTCTTCAAGCCGGAATATCTCGAGTACTTCCCGGCAGCTATAATCAGGCGGGGAGGAGAGATACAGGCCTTTGCCAATATCTGGCCCGGCGCTGAAAAGGAAGCGCTCTCGATTGACCTGATGCGCCACCGCCCTGAAGCTCCTCAGGGAACCATGGATTATCTGTTTCTGAATCTTATGCTCTGGGGTAAGAGGGAAGGCTATCGCTGGTTCAGCCTGGGAATGGCGCCTTTTTCCGGCCTCGAATATCATCCATTTTCACCATTAGGGAACAAGCTGGGCGCATTCCTCTACCGTCACGGTGAACACTTTTATAATTTTCAGGGTCTCAGGCAGTACAAGGAAAAATTTAATCCCGAATGGCAACCCAGATATCTTGTTTTTCCCGGAGGACTCGCATTGCCGCGAATCCTGACAAATCTCGCCTCTCTCGTATCAGGTGGGTTGAAAGGAGTGATAGCCAAATGAATTATTGTAGTTGAATGTAGGCCATCAGAAATCAGCATCTTTAGCGCAACGGAAGCCGATATTGCTTAAGCGCATTTGAGGGTTTTCGCCCCGCCGGTTAGTTGTTCTCAAGTTTGCCGACCCATCAAACCAGGAACCCCCTCTCAATACGCGCAGCTTGCCCTCTTCAGGGCCCACTGGGTCTTGAGCGGGGCTTTGTGCATAATAATTCTTGTCATAGTAATCGTTGCACCACTCCCATACATTTCCAGCCATATCAAGTACCCCGTAAGGGCTTTTGCCCAAGGGATAGTTGCCTCCCGCCACAGGTTTTTGCAGTCCTGTTTCAATATTATTGGAGTAGTCAGACCGCCACTCGTTTCCCCAGGGGTAGATTAAACCCTCGGTTCCCCTGGCAGCCTTTTCCCATTCAGCTTCGGAAGGCAGACGCTTACCGGCCCATTTGCAATAATCATAAGCATCGGACCAGGTTGTGCCTACTATCGGTTGCCGATCATCATCTAATGTCGGGTCATGGGTATAGGATGGGCGCCGCCTGTATTTTGTCAGTGAGAGGAAGCGACGGTACCGGGTGTTGGTTGCTTCATATTTGTTGATGTAAAAAGACTTAAGCTGTACCTTATGAGCGGGGCTTTCGTCAGCTTCTGCGTCATTAGTTCCCATAATGAATTCTCCGCCTTTGATAAATATCATATCTTCAATGTCATATTGGTAATCCAACACAAAATTAATGCTGAATTCCTTTTTAGGGACTATTTGTACTCGTTTTTGTTGTGAAGCATAACCGGGTTTGGTCAATTTTACAATATAATCCCCGGGAAAGAGGCGTAAATTTAAAGGAGTGCGGCCGGTCAACTCCCCATCCAGCCACACGTCAGCATTACCGGGATTAGATTCAACTTTAAGTTTACTATTGGTAGCCTGCCGGTCATGGCATTCAGGGCTGCATTTTTCTTTTGGCAGTTGGGAGTTCTGGCCTTGGTGGTTCGGGTAAGTTTGGGCATTTTCTGCTGCGGGTGGTTGTGGGATAAGCTTGACCATAATGTTCGTAGTTTTGTTGGGTGCAACTTCTATTTGTTTGAACCAGGGCTTGTAACCCTCAAGTTCGATATGTATTTTCTGCTCAGTTGCCAACAGGTGAGATAGCTCCAACGGAGACACACCTGCCGGTTCATCAACTAACCGGATTTCCGCCCCGGCAGGCGATGTTTCTATATATAGATTGCCGAATTGACGATTCAGGGTATAGCGCAGGTCATTTACTTTATCGGGGGCTACGGTTACGACTACATCCAGAGTAGCATAGCCTGATAGTGACAATTTGAGGTTGTGAGTACCTGTAGTAAGGCTGGTAAGCAAGGCCGGCGTGGTATCTATAGGCTCAGTATCACCATCCAGATATATTTGAACCCCGGCAGGTTGAGTGTTGATGTAAAGCGCTCCGCTGGATTTTGCCCAACCCACTCCCGGCAGAGTAAATGTTAAGCAAAGGCCAAGGAGGAGGGTTGAGCGGGGCCGTGCATATTTACAAAACATAATGTCCCACAGCTCAATAGCATTTCATTCATATTAAGTAAAATCAGCTTGAGATAAAAGGGTGCTGTTTAGTCATTGTATGGAGAGTCCATTAACCATACCTGGCCATTAAAACTCAACAGGATGCTGCTGCCATCCGGCGACCAACTGGGCTGGTATCCATATGCAGTAAGCCGTTGGGTTTGACTGTTATCAACCGTGGTTACCCAAACGCCGCTGGCGCAATAAAGAATATATTTGCCATTTGCCGACCAGGCCGGGCTTTCAGCATTGGCGGCTATGAGTCTGGGCTTTTGATTGGGTGAACTCTCCCAGATATCAAATTCCAAGCGCTCGGGATTAAATATCTCAACCAAAATCCGATCATCCACCGGGGAGCAAGCCGGATCCATTCCTGCCGGCATCAACTGTTCGGGGTCACCCCCATCGATGCTGATTTTCCATATACCATTATTTGCATATATAATATGTTGTCCATCGGCCGACCAGCAAGGGTCATGACCTTCAGTGGTCAATTGATTTTTATTCCGGCCGGCCAGCTCTAAAATCCAAATACCTGAGTCTGCATAGGCCAGCTTTTTCCCATCCGCCGACCAACTGGGAGCATGCCCGCTTTGAGTAAGCTGAATCTGTTTTTCAGCCTGGGGATCAGTAATCCAAATGCCGGAGTCTACATAAGCAATCCAGCTTCCATCCCCGGACCAACTGGCTTCACCCCCCTCTACTAACGATACCAGCTTAATCGGATCACCGGCAGCAGTGTATTTTACTACCCGCCACGGAGTTGGCCTGGCACAGGTTACCGAAAGTAAACCGATTAAAATAATATAAATAATGCGAAGGGTTTTCTTCATAATTTCATTATTATAGTTTCAGCTATTAAAATTGTAAAGGGTTTTTAGCGCCTTACCCGGCAATTTTAGATTGAAATGCAGTCAGCGAGGGGTTAATATAATAAGATGATAAATAATATGATCGATAATTTTGGGCGCCGGATAAATTATTTGCGTTTATCGGTTACCGACCGTTGCAATCTACGTTGCCGTTATTGCATGCCGCCGGGGGGGGTCAGCCTGATAGCCCATGAAGAAATTCTAAGCTATGAGGAAATGAGCCGGCTGGTCAGCGTGGCGGGACAATGTGGTATAAACAAGCTGCGCATTACTGGTGGAGAACCGTTGGTGCGCAGAGGAATAATCGATCTGGTACAGATGCTGGTAAAAATAAAACGGCTGGATGATCTGGGATTGACTACTAATGGCGTAAGGTTAGCTGAACTGGCAAAGGATTTATATAAGGCCGGACTGCGCCGCACAAATATCAGCCTGGACACATTATCGGCAGACAAGTACCGCTGGATTACCCGTAATGCCGGATTATCCAGGGTATGGTCGGGGATAGATGAGGCGTTACGGCTGGGTTTTTATTCAGTGAAGCTTAATGTGGTAGTAATCGGCGGCTTCAATGACGATGAGCTGCTTTCATTTGCCCGGCTGACTTTTAAATATCCACTGGAAATTCGCTTCATAGAGTTTATGCCTTTTCACAAAAACCACCTTTGGAACTATAAACGTCATGTTTCCGCTCAAGATATGCGGGGCCGGATTAATGTTTATGAGAAACTGATCCCCCAACACAGGACAAATAAAACCAAAATTGCGGTAGATTATAAGTTGCTGGGAGGCTTGGGAATGGTAAGTTTTATTAGCCCATTTTCTTCAGGCTTTTGCTCATCCTGCAACCGGTTGAGGCTTACTGCGGATGGTTATTTGCGCAATTGCCTGTTTTCGAATCAGGAATTGGATATCAAAACCCCGCTGCGCTGCGGGGAAAATGACGCTGAACTCGCCACATTTTTTCATAAAGCGGTAAACCGGAAGCCCCCAGGCCATGGATTGACTTTGCGATCAATCCAGCCCGCTGGCCGGGCCATGTATGCTATCGGGGGTTAGGCCAGCAACTGCAACAGTTTTATGGTCGTACCCTCTAAGGCCAGGCAGATAAAAACATACATTTCGACTAAAGACAGCCTGACTCCCAGGCCGATTGGCCGCTGCCAGTGCTTAAGAATAAAAAGCTCCTGTATAAGATACGCCATTCCCAGGCCCAGACCTAAAATCAAATAATAAAATAACAGGGTCTTCTTTATAGTAATGGCCAGTATAATACCCAGTAGCAAAGTATTCACTATTAAGATTATGCCGACTATGGTGACCGCCTGAATGATGGAGAGCAGTATCGGCATTACATCGGTTACTGATGAGTTATTCTTTTGTCTGGCATGGATTGTGGGTGGCCCAAACAGTTTTCGCAAAATAAAAAAGAAGATCAACACCATCAAGATCAACAGTCCCAGGGAGACATCATAGGATATGCCGACTAGTTTTTCGTAGGTAAAGGCGAGCAGTTTTGATAGGTTTATACTCACACAGAGTAAAGGTTTATGCCATAAGTCCTTGAATGCCTGGCCCAGGGCAAACAGAAAATATCCCGACAGGAGGGTAATCAACAGGCCATAAAATTTGCCGCTGGTTTTAGTGCGAGGGTTAAACAGATAACGTCGGATAATTGAATATATAGAGAGGCTGCTCACCAGGAGCAGGCTGATGGCCAATAAACTAAAAATAACCTGAGAGAAGAGGGGAAATATCTTCTCAAAGGAAAAAGTAATGGTTTTCAGCAAGCTGAAACTGGTTATTAAGCTGTAATTCTTAGCCAGAAACCATAGCCCCAGGAAGATGCTCACTATAGTAACCGACAGGAAATAACCCACCAAATTTCCAGCCAGTAAGTAATAGAAAAACGATCTGGTTGCTTGCTGATAACTACTGTTTTTGCCCACTGTCTCACCTGCGGCGGGTTGGTTTGGATGAATAACTGTTTTTGACCCGTTTGCCGGCTGGACAGCTAAGATGTTAGTAAGTTTAGCTAACTGTAAACTTTTCATAGAATGGGTTCCTGAAAAAATGGCCGGCAAGTCCCCGTGCATGCCCTTTGGTATAATGAGCAATTTATGTGCCTTATTGAGTGAAAATCAAGCTATATGGTATGGAAGTATAGACAATTTAATAAGATAGCGAAGGCACAACAAAAAACGTGGCTTTATAATAGAATAGCGAGCATGTCGGCATATACACCCGATAGGGAATAATTACCAGATATGTAACCCCCACTGATATTTACGGGCTGTTGCCCAAATCGTTTTATTTAGCCGATAGATATGATACAATATGGGGGTGAGAAATCAAGCTATGTCAGCATAAATAAAGGAGATAAGGCCTATGCTGGGTCAGGAGTCA
>JAJRUS010000130.1 GCA_024277675.1 bacterium
CTTATAAAGCTGAAATTACTGCTTACAGCTATTTTTAAGCCAAGCACAGGGGATAAATCTTATTGTACGGTTATCACTTGAAGGACGAAGCTAGACTTTCATTGGCTCATTGCAAGTGGTTTAGGCAACAGGCCGTTGTGTTGATATTTCATTTTTAGCTCTCAGGGAAGCAAAGAAAAAACTTGGTGATAAAGGTATGTATCTCTTAGCGGATATTACTAATCTACCCCTCAAAGATGATGTAATTGATGCGATAGTTTCTCTTCATACTATTTACCATGTTCCTGAAAATTTACAGTTTGTTGCATTTCACGAAACTTGTAGAGTTTTAAAACCGGGATCTTCAGCTGTTGTGGTATATTCCTGGGGCAACCGTTCACTTTTGATGAATTTGACGACTTTGCCTTTTAAGGTATTAGGGGCTATTTTAAAAAGAATGCAAATGCTGAAGAAAGAATATTCTGAGACCTCTGAACCTAAACTATATTTCCATGTTCATAAATATAAATATCTCAAAAGTCAAATAAGGGGATTTGATTTTGAAGTTTTAGTTTGGAGAAGTGTCAGCGTATTATTTACCAAGAGATATATTTACGGCTGGCTATTTGGAAAACGGATTCTGGTGTTGATCTATTGGCTGGAGGATAGATTTCCTCATTTATTTGGTCGGATTGGACAGTACCCCTTATTTGTTATTAAGAAATAATCCGGGATTTTCCAGATAAAATAAAAAGGGGATTAAGGGCAGCTATTAATTTTAGAGGAGGAACTTGTGTCCCAGGTACTGGTGTTACACGGGCCCAATTTGAATATGCTAGGCTCCCGGGAGCCTGAAATTTATGGTAAGCAGACCCTGGAGCAGATAAATCAACAAATCACTGAACTTGCCGGGCAACTGGGATTAGTTGCCCATATCAAGCAGTCCAATCACGAGGGGGAGTTGATCGAGCATATACAACAGGCCTCCTCAAATAATATACAGGCCATAATAATCAATCCGGGGGGGTATACCCATACCAGTGTAGCCTTGAGGGATGCTGTTTGCGCCAGTGGTTTGCCGGTGATAGAGGTTCATTTATCCAATATTTATAAGCGGGAGGAATTCCGCCATCGTTCACTGATTTCAGCCGTAGCGGTGGGGCAAATCTGTGGCTTCGGGGCCGACAGTTATCTGCTGGCGTTGCGGGCAGTCCTGCAATTGATTGAAAAATAGGGTGAAAAACCAGCCACGGGCTGGATTGATTATGTGATAAGCGGTTACTGCTGAACACCGCCTGCTGCCGTCTCCGGGTCTATGACCCTTACAGACGGTAGCGAAGGCTTGCATTTTAAGCTATATAATTTACTATATATTGAAAGAACACAGCCGGTTATCCAGATTAAAGCAAAAATTAAGTCAACGGCCACCGGCTGCGTTATTGGTGACTTGCCGGGAAAATATCCGGTATCTTAGCGGTTTTACCGGTTCCAGCGGCATGCTGCTGGTTACCGCTCATAAAGCCGTGCTTATTACGGATTTCAGGTACGCCATTCAGGCCCAAGAGGAAGTTGCCGATGCCGAAGTCAGATTAGGCAGAAAGCCGCTGGAAGAATTAAGGCAGTTGCTTACAGAGTTGAACCCCCGCGGGTTAGCTTTTGAAGCGGAAAGCTTAACTTATGATAATTATGAGAAAATAAGTCTTTTTTGCCGGCAGCAGGCATTAGAACTGATACCCAGCCGTCGGATGGTAGCTGAGCTTAGATTGGTAAAAGAGCCGGCTGAGCTTGAGCGGATAAGGCAGGCCATAAGCATTGCGCAGTTGGCTTTTCAAAAAGCGGTAGCTGGATTAAAACCGGGAATCAGTGAGCGGGATTTAGCATTTAAAATAGAATTTGAAGCCAGGCGTGCCGGTTCGGGTAAAGCGCCCTTTGACATAATCGTGGCTGCGGGTGAAAGATCGGCCATGCCCCATGGGTTGGCCTCGGATAGACTCATCGGCGCAAATGAATTGCTGGTAATAGATTTTGGGGCAAGTTATAAGGGATATAAGGCCGATATATCGCGCACGCTGCTGTTAGGAGCGCCAAGCCCCAGACAACGGGAAATATATCAGTTGGTAAAGTGTGCCCAGGCTGCGGCTATGGCCGGGGTAATGCCCGGCATGAAGGCTCAAGCGGTGGATAAGCTGGCTCGGGAAGTTATCGAGGCTGCCGGCTATGGGGAGTATTTTGGTCATGGGACCGGGCATGGAGTGGGTTTGGAAGTCCATGAGGGGCCGGGTATAAACCACGACAATCAAACCCGACTTGTGCCGGGGATGGTGTTCACCATTGAGCCGGGAGTTTATTTGCCCGGAGTGGGCGGGGTAAGAATCGAAGATATGGTGCTGGTAACCGAAGGCGGCGCTGAGGTATTAACCGGCTTGCCCAGGGAATTAGTAACTCACGTTACGCAAAACTGAATTTTGGGGCTTGAAAGTAGCTTTAAATCCAAATGTCAAAATCCAAAGTTCAAATCAAATCCAAAACCCAAATGTCAAAATAATGCTCCAAAATCAACTGGTTTGACATTTGAACTTTGAGCTTCATTTGACATTTGAGCTTTGACATTTTAATAGTAATTTTTAGTTCTTGTGCGTAACATTAGTTAGTAATCAGTTAAAGTAAGTTTAGTTTATAGGTATATAAATATAGAGGAGTAATCGTATAATCATGCAAGTATCTACTAGTGATTTTCGCAATGGGCTAAAAATTGAGTTGGATGGCGATCCCTATCTCATGATCGAATTCCAACATGTGAAACCAGGTAAGGGTGGGGCTTTCGTACGTACTAAATTAAAGCATATGTCTACCGGCAGGGTGCTTGATAGAACCTTTCGGGCCGGCGAGAAGGTGACCGCCGCCCAGGTAGAGCAAAAACAAATGCAGTTTCTTTACCGGGACGGCGACTATTACTATTTTATGGATACCGGTACTTATGAACAAACGCATCTTCAGCGGGCACAATTGGGAGATGCAACGGAATTAATGCCGGAAAACGTAATCATTACTATGTTGTTTAATAAGGGAAAATCTATGGGGATTGAGCTGCCTAACTTTGTTGAACTGAAGGTAGTTGAAACCGATCCGGGATTGCGCGGGGATACCAGCTCCGGTGGCTCCAAACCGGCGAGCATGGAAAGTGGGGCGGTAATTCAGGTACCCCTGTTTATAAATATAGGAGATACTATCCGTATAGATACCCGCTCGCGGGAATATATAGAGCGGGTCTACTCTTAAGGGATAAATACATAAAAAGTGTTTGTGACCCGGAAGCCTGCAACTTACAGCTAAGAACAGTCCGGCTATCTGATAAGACCCGACCGGATCGGGTTACCAAGATGGATAATATAGGGGTATTGTCATGGAGCTTAAAAGAATAAGGCAACTGATCAGCCTGATGAAAAAAAATAATATTAGTGAATTGGAACTGGAAGAATCCGGTTTCAAGGTAAAGCTTAAAACCAACATGCCGTCTGCTGTACCAACTGTCTTGACCCCTGAAATAACTCAGTCGATGCCCTATTATACCTCGCTTCCCGCTCCGCCGCAGCAGAAAACGGAGGTAGCCGGGAATGAAAATTTAAAGACCGTTAAGTCCCCCATGGTCGGTACCTGCTATCGTTCGCCGGCGCCGGATAAATCGGCCTATGTGGAGGAAGGAGAAATGGTTAAGCAAGGGCAGATATTGTGTCTGGTCGAGGCCATGAAACTGATGAATGAAATAGAATCGCCATATGACGGCAAGCTGGTTTCTGTTTTGGTGAAAAATGCTCAGCCGGTGGAGTATGATGAACCGTTATTTTTGATTGAAACGTAAACCCCGGAGCGCTTTTTCAGGGGGTTCTCCCGCAGGTTAGGTAAATTTAAAAGTGGAACTCTGTTTTTAGGGACAAATGGCAGTTTTATGCATTAGAGCAAAGTCGTACAGGGGGTATACCATCTACCCTCCCTGTTCCACATAAACAGTTATTTTTGTTTGACAATCAAATTCAAGGGTGGTAGACTATAGACAGTTGTAATGGGAGTGTGTATAGTTGTTTAATCAAAGGCAGTTATAGCTAAATAAGGAGGCGGGGGACTTGGCCATGAAGTTGAGAGTGATTCGGACTGTGGTAGTGCTGGCGGTAGTGTCTGTACTTGGTCTGTCTTATGGTTGTGCCAAGCCGCCTACCAAAGAAATGGCTGATGCAGAAGCAGCCGTGACTGCCGCAAAATTGGCGGAAGCAGATATATATGTCCCTAAAGAATACCTGAGCGCTGAGGAAATGTTGGCTCAAGCCCAGGCCGAAATGGAAACCAAGGAATACAAATTAGCAAAAAACTCGGCTATTCAAACTATCGTCTTGGCGGAAAAGGCCAAGGAAGATGCTGTTAGTGCAAAAGCAGCGGCTAAAATTGAAGCGGCAGGCATAATTGAGGAATTGAAGTCGGCCTTACAAGAGGCTAAGGCTGCTCAAGCATTGAAATACTATGCCGACGATTATAACAAGCTATTGAAAACACTTGACGAGATTAAATCCGATTATGAAGCTGAAAAATATTTAGATGTTATCGCCAGAGGGAAAATAGCCATAGCCGATGCCAGGGAATTAGCCGCCTCTTCCCGGTTGGCTGCGGCTGAAGAGGCTCGCCAGAAAGCGGAAGCGGAGGCTCGCCGAAAAGCAGAGGCAGAGGCTCGCCTGAGAGCGGAAGCGGAGGCTCGCCGAAAAGCGGAGGCAGAAGCCCGCCGCCTGGCCGAAGAATTGGCCAAAGCTAAGCCTCCTTCACACACAGTGACGGTTGGTGAGTGCTTATGGGTGATTTCTGAGAATGAAAAGGTTTATGATAATCCATTCCAGTGGCCGCTGATATATAAAGCTAACCGATCTCAAATTCGTGATCCTGATCTAATCTTTCCCGGGCAGGATTTCAAGATTCCACGTAGTAACACAGAAGATGAGATCAGGGAAGCTGTCTATATGGCCAAAAGCCGTGGGCCGTGGTCACTTTACGACGGAAAATAAGGGTAATCCATACTGGTTTAGAAGCCTGCGTTATATGGGTTATTAGAATGCAGTTAAAGAAAGCTCTTGGTAGTATATAGCCAAGAGTTTTCTTTTTTTGAGGGCGAACCGATGTCGCTGCTCAATAAGTTAAAATTAAGGCAGCACCAATTTAGTGGCCGTCCCTTGCCTCAGGCAGGCAAAACCAGCAGCTATCCGGCAAAGACAAAAATCTATTCCTGGCTCTGGTGGGGAGGACTGGCTTTAGCGCTCACCTTTTTAACCCTTCCCGACTGGCAATCATCCACCCAGGTATTAACGGTGGGAGATATCTGTTCCAAAGACATCAAGGCTCCCTTTGATTTTAGTGTAGAGGATAAACCTACCACGGTTAAACGCCAGAACGAAGCGGTAGAAAAAGTCCCGGCAGTATATGATTTTGATACTGATTTTTCTAGGGTAGCAGAGCAGGTTCGGTTGTTCTTCGAGCAAAAAACAAAATTTTATCAAAGAAAACCACTATCAACCCCTGAAGCTAAAAACACAGAATCAAATCATGGTTCGCCGGAAACCCCCCTTGATCAAACCAGCCTCAGCCTGGACCAGCTTAAGCCGGAGGAGAGATGGCAGTTATTCTCTCAACAAAGCAAAATAAGCATCTCTTTGGCAGATTTTATGGCGCTTGAAGACTCACTGTTTGACCAGCCTATTCAGAATGCGGTAATAAGCCTGGCTGTTTCCGCCACCAAGAAAGGAATTGTGGGAAACAAGGAACTGCTGATTGCGGAAAAACTAAAGGGTATTACCAAAAGAGACTTAAATACCAGGCAAGAGCAAGTTACCAAGGACGTCTATCAATTCCTGAATATTGCAGAGGCCAAGGAGTATGTTAAAAAGGCTGCCGCCGAAAGCCTTTCGATGGATGAGATGTCCAGACGGATTGTAGTAGATATTGCCCAACAAATAATCCACCCCAATCTTTTCTTTAATAAAAGCGAAACCGAAGAACGCAAGCTGCAAGCCCGACAGGATATAAAACCGGTCTTCTTCCAGATTAAAAAGGGGGAAATGATAATCCGGGAAGGAGAGCGGGTAAAAGATGACCAGTTGGCCAAGCTTAAGGCGCTTAAAAACCTGAAAAAACATCATGCCCTGCCGTTTATTATCCCGGGTTTGATTCTTCTGAGTCTGATAGTATTGTATTTGATGTACTCCTATATAAAGAAATTTAAGCCCGGTATTGGGGCCAAACAGTTACAGTTGCTGATAGTTATTCTATTGGGCAGCCTGTTACTCACCAAATTGTTTGGCTTTATCGCCGGCATTCTCTCGGCAGCCACCCCCGACATCAGTTCTCAGGCTTATTATAATGCTATTCCATATGCGGTGGGAGCATTGTTAGTGGCCTTATTGGTGGATGCTCAATTAGGGGTTATGTTTGCGGTGATGATGGCTATCCTGGTCAGTATGCAATTCAGATATGAATTTAACTTCTTTTTAATCAGTCTGCTGGGTGGAATCGGGGCCGTTTATGGAGTAACCCGGCAGCAATCCCGCACGGCCATACTGCGGGCGGGACTGTTAGTGAGTGGCATAAACCTGGGGGTTATTATCTCGCTTAATCTGATCAAAAGCAAACCGGTTGCGCTGGATATAGTCTATGAGTGTTTGGGAGGCATAGCTGCCGGACTGATGGTGGCGACTATTGCTTCAGCGGCTCTGCCGATCCTGGAATCTTTATTCAAAATAACCACTGATATCAGGCTGCTGGAATTGTCCAATTTAAACCAGGCACTGCTCAAGCAGTTAGCGCTGGAAGCCCCGGGAACATATCACCACAGTATCATTGTCGGCAGTCTGGCAGAAGCTGCGGCCGAAGCTATTGGGGCCAATTCGCTGCTCTCCCGTATCGGCGCTTACTATCATGACATCGGCAAGATAGCCAAAGCCGAATATTTTATAGAGAACCATCCCGATGCCGATCTAAAACATAAAAAACTAACTCCCAATATGAGCGCCCTGATTCTGATCTCACATGTAAAAGAAGGGGTAGAACTGAGCACCCAGCATAAATTACCACCCATTATTGGCGATGTTATCCAGCAGCATCATGGTACCAGCCTGATAAGATATTTTTATCACAAGGCCAGTGAACGTAAATCGGCCATACAGACCATAACTGAGAATGACTTCCGTTATTCAGGCCCAAAACCACAAACCAAGGAAACCGGCATTATCATGTTGGCCGATACAGCCGAGGCTACCTCCCGCACCCTTACCGATCCTACGCCTACTCGCATTAGAAGCATGGTGAAAAAGGGTATAAATGACATATATCACGATGGCCAGTTGGATGAATGCGACCTGACGCTAAAGGACTTGAACCTGATTACCGAAAGTTTTGTGCGGATTCTCACCAGTATATTCCATACTCGGATAGATTATCCGGAAGTAAAACCGGCTGATCCGGAACGAATTAAGAAATGGAAATCCAAATCCAGAATAAGCAACGAAAACTAAAAATAGAGTTGAAACCCCTGCGGCAATTGTTACAAAATATTTCAGCAGCCTTGGGCATAGTGGATAAAGAATTGAGTGTGGTTTTGGTGAGCGATAAACAGATCGCCCGGCTGAATCGGCAATATCGCCGGCAAAACCAGGCTACAGATGTACTGGCCTTCGCCATGCAAGAAGGAGAATTCTCCCAATTAAACCCCCAGCTATTGGGAGATGTGGTTATTTCAGTAGAAACTGCCCAACGCCAGGCCCAAGCCCGACAGCATAATCTGATAAGGGAACTGCAAATACTGACTATCCATGGAGTATTGCATCTACTGGGTTATGACCATATGCAACCGGCCAAAGCAAAGCAAATGCAGCAGAAGGAAAGGCAACTGCTGGACTTGATCTAAAATTTAGCCGTATAATTATCGAATGCAGGTAGCCAATATGCGGTCGCTACAAAAGAGATATTTGTTCCTGGCCTTGGCATTATTGGTGTTGGCCTGGCTAATACAATCAGAAAAAGGTGCTCACTCCCATTCCTATCAGTTTGAACCGGTACGCTTTCCCTGTAGTGATGTGGGCTGTATTTCGGGAGGTTCGGCCAATGCCGGGCGTTGCCAATGTGGTGAGATTGATTTGAAGCTGGATCTGCCCTGTGGTGGATCGCATTTATGCCAATGTGGATTTGTCGCCTGCTCCTGCGGCAAATATTGTAATGATATTAAAGAACCCTGTACCGCAGCTCAGGAATGCCGGCCAATCGACCTGAAAGAATCGAGTCCAGGGGCTGATTTATTAAGCGATAGTAGCTGGTGAATAAACCAGTCAACCGTCTGGGTCAATCACATTAAAACCACAACTCGCTACGAACCCTAAAGTCCGACAGGCTCCTAGTTATTTAAGCATCACTTTTTAAGCCTGATTGAATTAATTTGCGCTTAATTCTGCTTGACGTCAGGCTTTTTCCAGCACCTGATACCCGATCAGGTATATTGTCAAGTTTAAGCCCGCAGCCCATTACTGCTATTACTACATCGTATTTGCCGGCCACCGCTGATTCAGCGAAATAAACCCCCGATTTACTTTCAGCTTAGCCTGAATCATTCCCTGGAACACATATCACTACGCATATAACAGGTTGAATTATATAAAGATATAGCTCAAATATAGTTGGCGCAAAGGCATGGTAATTGCCATATCACCTATCAGGGTGATAGTATGTGCTATAAATATATGCGGTGGCTGTTTCTGGTGGTTTTTCTATTAGCCGGGGGTTGCTCCAGGGCCTATTGGACAGCCGATCCATATCTTGAGCGCTATTTTATGGCAAATCCTCCCCAGAATATAAAGGTTGACACCAACCCACATGGCGCCCTGGTAGTCATTGCCAGCCTCAGTAATCCACAACATTACAGTGGCTATGCTCCGGTAAACATTAGCTTTCGTCCCCACCCCCATATACCAAGCTGGATACTGATAGCCAAAAAAGGTTATCGCTCCACCGCCATTAAAATAGAAAATGGCGCCGCTGATACTAATTTATATGTAAGTTTGGCGCTATTAAGCGAGAACGAAATTGAACAT
The DNA here is from genome assembly GCA_024277675.1 of bacterium. GTDB lineage: Bacteria > SZUA-182 > SZUA-182 > SZUA-191 > JAJRXT01 > JAJRUS01. The sequence goes on from JAJRUS010000130.1 coordinate 9,093, forward strand.
CCCGATGTTATGTCCGGCCCGATGATGGGTCGGCCGGCTTTCCCGGTGGAAAGAATGGGGCAAATGATGGGTTCAGCTTCCATGATGTCCAGCCGGTTTGAGCAAATGTTGGGTCCGCCATTTTAACCCGAACACTGCTTAAAGGATTAAAGTCTTTGGAAAATAGTGTAAGGGGAGGGGACACAATCCCCTTTGATTAAAGCAGGCTATGCCTGCCAAAAAGGTTTTCCGCAAGGTTTTGTTTTATAAATAAACTAAATCAATTACATCGAACTCAGGTTATTATATAACCCCTTCTGTTGCTATTTTGCTGCTCAGCAACCTTCCCTGTCCGTTGTCAGCTAATATTTGCCGCCACTCTTTTTTTAACTTTTCAATATCTGGAAATTTACCGATGGCCCAGAAACAGCCGCCGCCGCCGGCCCCGGTAAACCTGGCGCCACAATCCGCTTTATATGCCGCCGCCAATAGCTCTTCGGTTATGGGCAGCATGGCCTGGGGGGTTATTTCCCGGCGGATTTCCAGCTCGCATCTCAAGGCATGTATCATTTTTTCCCAGTTTTTGTTCTTTAAGGCAGCGGCAAAGTCATTGACATATTGGATGCACGCTATCCATTTCTTACGGTATTTGCCACTTAAAAATTCATTGACCCACTGTAAGTTTATTTCCACTGAATTATGGCTCTCGCCGCTATAGGCGATAAGTAAATGCCCGGATAATTCCGGGCAATCATTTTGCTCAACCAATTCAATTCGCTTAAATTGCTCTTCACCCGGCTGGTATTCCCATATCCATTGGTTAACCCCGCCGTAACAAGCCGCCGCATGATCCTGCATACCACAAAAGCTGATGCCTACTCCATCTTCCAGGCTATAGGCCAACAGCACCATATCTTTCTTACTCAACCGCTGATGTCCCATCTTCTCCAGCGCCTTGGATATGGCCTTGATCACCGCTATTCCGGCGGCGCTTGAGCCTCCCAGCGCACTTTTCACCGGCGATTCGGAGTGGATTATGATTTGCAGGCCATGCAGCCTGAAGAATGATGCAATAGCGAAATAATAGCCCAGGGGGGTATCAAACGGGGCTTCATCCAGCCGGTATTCCTCGGCGGCAAATCCGGTACTTATAACCTTTATCCATTGGGGCTTATAAGGTTCTAAGCGTACCTGAGTCCGCATATCGATAGCGAAATTTACCGTGCTGGGTTTCAGCCCTTGTAAGGGGAGCGCTACCGCCTTAATATCCAGCGTGCCGCCGCAATCTATCCGGCAAGGGCTTGATGATTCAATAGAAAACTTATCCAGTATGTCGCCGATAAAAATGGATTTTGAATTGCTTTTGTTCATATTATATTAATAGTTATCTGGTTATTAGTTAAGTTAAAAACAATGATAATCCAAGCGATGAGTTTGTCAAGCAAAAACCAGGCGTAGCCTGGATTAATTTCCTGCACAGTAAAAAACCAAAGAGTTTTTGCTTGTAATTTTTAAAGTTTTATTTATAATAACAGCTTATCCCGGCCAGTCGGGCTTTATTAGCTGCAAATCGTATTAGTTAACACATTTTACGAAATTTTAAATTTACAGTGCGTAACATCAGTGAATTAAATCTAATTAGCATATAAATAAGGGGCTTATGAGATGGTCAACGCTAAGTCAGCCGAGTTATTCGAGCAGGCCAAGCAGCTTATTCCCGGCGGGGTGAACAGCCCGGTACGGGCCTTTAAGTCGGTAGGCGGCAATCCCCGCTTTATTGCTTGGGCTAAAGGGTCTAAGATATGTGATGTTGATGGAAATGAGTATATAGACTATGTGGGTTCCTGGGGGCCGTTGATCCTGGGCCATACACATCCTCAAATAGTGCAGGCGGTGCAGGCCGCCGCTGCCCGGGGCACCAGTTTTGGCGCACCCACTGAAGCGGAAATAGAGCTGGCGCAACTGATTGTGGCGGCGGTGCCCTCTATCCAGAAAGTGCGGCTGGTCAATTCCGGTACTGAGGCCACCATGAGCGCTTTGCGCCTGGCCCGGGGTTTTACCGGCCGTGACAAGGTGCTGAAGTTCGAGGGCTGTTATCACGGGCATGTGGACAGCCTGCTGGTCAAGGCTGGTTCGGGGGCGCTTACTTTGGGGGTGCCCGACAGCGCCGGCATACCGGCTTCGCTGGCCGGGCATACCATTATTGTCCCATATAATGATATTGAATCCGTCAAGCAGGTGTTTAGAGAACATGGCCGGGAAATTGCCGCGATAATTGTAGAACCGATTGCCGGTAATATGGGGGTGATTCCGCCTGAACCCGGATTTTTAGCTTATTTAAGGGAAATATGCAGCCAGTATGAGGCGCTGCTTATTTTCGATGAGGTAATCACCGGTTTCAGGGTGGCCTACGGTGGGGCGCAGCAGTTGTATGGCATAGAACCCGACCTGACCTGCCTGGGCAAGATCATCGGCAGCGGCCTGCCGATAGGGGCTTATGGCGGTAAGTCCCACATTATGGATGTCGTTTCCCCGCTGGGGCCGGTATATCAAGCCGGGACCTTATCGGGTAATCCATTGGCGGTTACTGCCGGTATTCAAACCTTGAAGTTATTGAAATATCCCGGTTTTTATGCCCAACTGGAGGAAAGTGCCGCCCGGCTTGCTGAAGGTTTAACAGCTAACGCCCGGAAACAGGGTGTTCCGGTTAGGTTTAACCGTATAGGCTCATTGATGTGCGCTTTTTTTACTTCGACCCCGGTGCTGAATTACGCTTCCGCACTAAGTGCCGATACTGAAAAATTTGCCCGCTATTTCTGGGGCATGCAGCGGCACGGGATAAATATTGCCCCCTCCCAGTTTGAAGCCATGTTTGTTTCTTGCGCTCATACAGTGGAGGATGTTGAGAAAACGATTTCGGCTGGTTACGAGGTGTTGGGAGAATTGTAGGCTACTGTATTGGTAAATTCTATTAAGCTTCCGCTACCGTCTGATAGGATGGCAGGAGGCGGCGTTGATTATGGTCAGGTTTTATTATAATTAATCCAGCCTATGGCTGGTTTTCGCTTGACAATAAGCCTTTAAGCACTATATACTTAAGATAGACAATAATAATACATGATATATATGAACCGAATTTGGTAGCCACCGCCTAACTTATTGATAATGTTATATGCAGCTACTGATATTAGTATTAAACAAAGAGGAATATTTGGAAGATGTGCTGTCGCTGTTTGTGGAACTGGATGTCAGTGGCGCTACTATTTTAGATAGCGTAGGGATGGGGCGGATACTGAGCCACGACATCCCTCTTTTTGCCGGTTTCAGGGATTTAATAGTAGGCAATCGCCCTTATAACAAAACTATATTTACGGTAGTGGATGATAATGTGATAGCGGATATTGTAAAGGATTTAAAGGGTATTTGCGGTGATTTTGCGGATCCAGGCACCGGACTTATATTTTCTCTGCCGATTAACAAGGTTTGGGGTATGAGGGAAGAGGACGATTGATTTATTCCCGCCGGTATTAAATTAATATATTTTTTGTTGACAGCTTTGCAAAGTTCATGCTAAAATGCAGTAAATTTCCAACAAGAGAGAAGTATATCTTCAGCCTTTTTGGCTGGTTTTAGTTGATGTGTTTAATCTTATTGTGTTGTAATGGTTAATCTTTTGGTAATGAGTACCAGTAAAACAAAAAGGGATTGAATTTATGGAGCAAGCGACTAATACGGAAACTTCAAGTAAAGAATACTTGAGTTTGATTTGGCAAAAAGAGATAGAGCTGGATCAAAAGCTGGAGGATGCCAGAAGAGAGGCGAAAAAGATTATTGATGAGGCTCAGGAGAAAGCTGCCGGGATGATCCAGAAAGCCCAAACTGCCCAGCAAGTATTTTATAAAGCCAAAAAAGAGGAAAAGGAAAAACTCCGCAAACAGGAAGTGGTTGAGGGACTAAAGGAAGAAAAGTTAACCACGGAAGAGCTTAGCCGACAAGAGCGGGAAGAAGTGGAAGATTTTAAGCAGAAAGCCCTGTCCGTAATGAATAAGGCAGTGGATCTCGTTTTGGAAAAAATTCTGGCATAACAAACTATACCATACATTAATCTGAAACTATGGTATTTGATTTAGTAATAATGAACGGAAGAACGCTTTTCTTATAGTGTATCAGAAGGGAGGTGGTACAAGGTGATTCAGAAAATGAGTAAGCTCCGATTAGTGGGGCAACGGACAATATTGCCTAACGTGTTGGATACAATTTATCGCTTTGGGAAAATGCATATCGAAAAGGTGACCTATCCTACGATTGATATGCAGTCAAACAGAAGCTTTGCGCTTAATGAGATGACGCTAAGCGATGAAGAGTTGAGGGAGTTTGCCGAGCTGGAAAATCTCTCGGAACGGGTTACCGAGCTGATAAGGGAATTGAGCCGGATACCGGAGGTACAGCGGAAAATGGCCACTCTTTCGGTAGAAGAAGAAGTTGGATCGGCCGGGATTTTTGCCCAGAAGAACGTCGATCAACTAAGAGCAGTTGTTAACAAGATTGAAGAGCAGAAAGATGACTTATATAGCCGCAAGTTGAAGATGGATGAAGAAAGCAGTCAAATGTTGGGTTTTGGTAAGCTGGTAGAGACTTTTGCCTCGTTGATGGAAGACGCCCATGATATAGCCAGTCTGGAAATTGTAGGTTTTATGGTGGACAAGAATAAGCGAGGGGCGATTGATCTACTGAAAGAAAAATTGCATCATGAGATTGCGGATGAATATGAGATATTTACTTCTAATTTAGACCGTCGCTCAATAGCCTGTATTATCGCCGCCAACCGCGACAGGATGACCAAGGTCAGGGGAATATTCTCTGCTGAGGGTATTCAGGAGTTGTCATTACCTGATGAGTATGCCGACAAATCCCTTAAGGAAATATTGGGGTTGCTGCAGGAGAAGAAGGGCGATCTCCCGAAGGAAAGAAAAGATGTGGAATCAGAGATTAACGTGCTTGGTTTGAAGAATATTAACCGGCTGAAAAAGCTAAAAATTCAGATTCAGGACAGAATCGCTTATTTTGGTGAAGTGCCTAAATTTGCAGAGACCAAGTTTACCTTTATTATGCATGGCTGGCTGCCGACTGATGATCTGGTCGAGTTTAAAAGGGTTATTAGTGAAGCATATCAGACTGCGGTAATAGTTGAAGAGGAAGATATTGTTCATGAAGATAAAAAGAACGTTCCGGTAACCTTGCAAAACAGGGCTTATGTCCGGCCTTTTGAAACAATAATGGGCTTTTTTGAGCCGCCGGCTTATGGCACTATTGATCCCACCTGCTTTTTAGCTATATTCTTTCCGATTATTTTTGGTATGATACTGGGTGATATATTTTATGGTTTGCTGCTGTTAGCGCCCGCTGTCTGGCTTTGGAGGAGTAAAAAGTTCAATAAGGTCTTGAACGATGTAGGGTTTATTTTTATGATTTGTGCCTGCTCTACTATTTTGTTTGGTTTGTTATACGGTGAAGTTCTGGGGAATTTGGGGCATCTGTTCGGATTGACCCCGGTGGTAGACCGTGAGCATGGCATTAAAGCTTCCCTGGTGATGGCAGTGGGGTTCGGGTTCGTGCATATACTGCTTTCGTTTGTTTTGAGAGGGGTTACTGCATATCGGGAGCACAATAAGATAAATAAACACGTGACGGAATCGATTGGTTTTATTTTGCTGATTTTGTCGGTTGCCGGACTGGGTTTGAGTGGAGCCGGCATAATATCTAAAAGCTTAATGAACCCAATCCTTATCTTGTTGGTGGTCTCTATAGGTATGATAATTGCGACCGGCGGATTGATAGCAGCCATAGAAATTCCGGGCACTTTAGGTAATATTTTATCTTATGCCCGTATTATGGCCATTGGGTTGTCTTCAGTGATTCTGGCGGTGGTGGCCAATAAGATAGCCAAGACTATGCCTAATGTGGCTGTTGGGGTGGGCTTGGCGTTTCTTTTACATACCATTAATTTTGCGTTGGGTATATTTGGGCCTACTATACATGGGTTAAGGCTGCATGTGGTGGAGTCCTTTCAAAAGTTTGCTAAATTTGAAGGTCGAACTTATCAACCATTTAAACGAGGAGGTAAATAGCTTGAAGTCTAAAAAAACATTTTTTGTTAACCTTGGTGCAGTGATTTTTTTCTCTATGGCGCTGTTGGGAGCATTACTTTTTGAGCAGGCGCAAGTATCGGCTGCCGAAAAGGCTGACAATGGGTCTGTTTTTATAGCCAGCGCTGAAGCGGCCGTCACAGAGGCTTCAGCCGAGGAGATCAGTGAAGAAGCGGCGCCGGTAGATCAGACAGCCGCTTCTATAAAATTCATAGCTGCCGCCCTGGCAATAGGCATGGCGGCCCTGGCAACCGGCATAGCTCAGAGTAGAATCGGTGCGGCTGGTGTAGGCGCTATGGCTGAAAAACCGGAAGTGTCAACCATGTGTATTGTTATGCTGGCTATTCCCGAAACTATTGTTATTCTTGGTTTTGTGGTGGCAGCCATGATAACCATGTTCTAGCTGGTGGGTGGGCTTGGTTAACTGGTGGGTGGGCTGGTTAAATTCAAGGCGGCACATTGTTTTTTTTGGGGCACATTATTCTTTGGTTAGTTTTCTTAATTATAAACTGTACGGGAAGTGAAGTAATGCATTTGGTGTTGTACGTTACCAAATGAATCAGAAGATTGAGCTTAACTTGCGTAGCTAATACCAGGTTCAGGATTTCTTCACTTCTCACATGTAGAGAAAAGAGGAAAATGAGTTATCAAAGTTTGTTCAAAACCTTAGAGAGTCAGATAGAGGTAGAAGTTCAGGGAGTTATTACTTCAGCCAGAAAAAAAGCCGAGATAATCCTTCGAACAGCCCAGCAGAAAGTTGATAGTATCAACAAACAAATGGCGGAAGAAGCAGCCAAAAAAGATGAGGTTAAAGAGGAAAAGAAGACGACTATCCGTAAACAGGGCTTGTCGAAATTGTTCATTCGGACTAAACAGGAGTTATTCCAACAGCTATTCAATACGGTTAAAGAGCGGCTGATGGGCTTGCCCCGGAAAGCAGAGTATCCTCGTACCTTAAAAAAGTTGATTCAAGAGGCTACAGCGGACTTTCCTGAATGTACCCGCATCAGGGTGAATGCTCGTGATACCTCTTTAGCCAAAAAGATTTTAAGTGAGTTAAAATTAAATTTAGAGGTGGAACCTACCGAAGATTTTTCCGCCGGATTAATCGCCCTCTCAGCAGATGGTCGAATGTCTATAATAAATACTTTGGAATTAAGGCTTGAGAGAGTCATCCCCTTAGTATCTCCCCAGGTGGCGAAAATTTTATATGGCTAAAGAAAACGTTACTACCCATAGGCTTAGCTGTGGGGTAGATGATTATGGCTATATTAACGCCCGGATTAAGGCTATGCGGAGTAATCTGCTTGGCAGGACAGAGGTGGAACGCCTGCTGAATGCAGAGAACCTGGAATTACTCAATTCAATGCTGTCCGGTAGCGAATATGGGCGGGATATAAAGGCTTCAGAGCAGAAACTCGCCAAAGGAATGAGGCGGCTGGATGTAATGGAAGATGGGTTGAAACAGAATTTCATTCGCACGATGGCTAAAATTTATTCCTTCCTTGATGGTACGCCGGCTGAACTTACGGGCATAATCCTGGGGCATTGGGATATTTTTAATTTTAAAACAATCATTCGGGGCAAATACGTTGATCAATCCCCGGCGGAGATAATTCAATGTCTTTTCTTTGTGGGAACATTCAGTCGGGAATATCTGGAGAAGCTGGCGAAAAAGAAAGATATGAAAGAAGTGCTGGATAACATAGCCACCTCACCCATGCTTCCCCCCAGGGTGGCTTTCGATAAGTATATGGTTGCCAATGATTTAATGGGCATTGAATTGTTATTGGAAAAAAGTTTTTATAAAAATGCCTTAAATGTGTGTATTCAAATTGGCGAGGATTGTGAAAAGACACGCCGGTATTTACGATCTGAGATTGATATAGTAAATATCATGACTTGTCTCAGATTATCCCGGGAGGATATTGACCGTGCGGAGGCCCTCAAGTTTTATATTCCCGGGGGGGTAAAATTTAAGCAGGATGATTTCACTACCCTGATTGCTGCGGGTGATGTTGATAAAATACTTTCCTGGGTAGAGAGAATGCTTCTAATAAAAGATGGCCTGGCGGAGCGGGTGAAACTTTATAGAAAGCTGGATGATATAAGTATATTTGAAAGGTTCTTCGAGGTACATATATTAACTGAGCTCCGAAGCCAGGCTATGGGTGATCCCTTAGGGTTCAATGTGTTGATGAGTTACTTAAGATTGAAGTATAATGAGTTGATAAACTTAAGAATTGTCCTGAGAGCCGTAGAATTTGGCTTGCCGCGTGAAATTGTAAATCAGGAGCTGGTTTTTGTCTAAAAGTAAAATAATAATTATTACTAATCCTGAGTTAGTTGCCGGATTTCGCCTGACGGGAGTCGATGTGCAGGAAGCCAGGAATGGGGAAGATGCGGGCGAAATTATTAGCCGGATTTCGCGAGTCGGGCGGGAATTTGGCATTATCGGTATTGATGAGGAACTTAACGCTCAGGTAGACCCCGATATTTTGGCGGAGGTAGAGGAAGCCGGCATGCCCTTGATTATTCCTTTTCCTACTGCCGGAATCTATGGTTTAGATAAAATCAAGAAAGAGGAAGATTACACGGCCAACTTAATCCGAAACGCTATTGGTTATCATATTAAACTAAAAAGAGGCTAGGCTATAATGAGTCAACAGGTTATAAAAGGCATAATTAGCAAGATATCGGGGCCTGCGGTAATTGCCAAGCAAATGACCGGCTCCAGGATGTATGACATTGTAAGAGTCGGTAAAGAAAAGCTGGTGGGTGAGATCATTCGTCTGGATGGGGATACGGCTTTTATTCAGGTATATGAAGACACATCGGGGTTAATGCTGGGTGAACCGGTAGTTTGTACCGGCAATCCACTGGTGGTGGAATTGGGACCGGGCATTTTGGCTGGAATATTTGATGGTATTCAGCGGCCATTGCTTAAAGTTGAAGAGGTCAGCGGCAGCTTTATCAGCCGGGGTATAGATGTGCCGTCCTTATCCAAGGAAACCAAGTGGAGATTTCATCCCAGCCTGAAGGCCGGCGATGAGATTTGTGGCGGCGATGTGCTGGGCTGGGTACAGGAGACTGAAACCGTTAAGCACCACATCCTGGCCCCTCCGGATTGTAAAGGAAAAATAAAAAGTATTAAAGAAGGTAAATATGCTATTGAAGAAACAATAGCGACCCTGGAGGACGGACGGCAGATATGTATGTTGCAAAAATGGCCGGTGCGAATCGGGCGGCCCTATAAAAAGAAATTAGATCCAAATGAACCCTTTATAACCGGACAACGTATTTTTGACACCTTGTTTCCAATCTCTATGGGAGGTACGGCGGCCGTGCCTGGTGGGTTTGGCACTGGAAAAACAGTGGTCGAACAGACATTAGCCAAATATGCGGCGGCGGATATAATTGTCTATATCGGTTGTGGCGAAAGAGGCAACGAGATGACCGAGGTGTTAAGCGAATTTCCCGAATTAGAAGACCCCAAGACGGGCGGTAAGTTGATGAATCGTACCGTGTTGGTGGTTAATACCTCCAACATGCCGGTGGCAGCTCGGGAAGCTTCGGTTTATACCGGGATCACCATAGCCGAGTATTTCCGCGACATGGGATATAGTGTGGCCTTGATGGCTGATTCCACCTCGCGCTGGGCTGAGGCTATGCGGGAGATTTCCTCGCGCTTGGAGGAAATGCCTGGGGAAGAAGGCTATCCCACTTACCTTTCCACTCGCTTAGCCAGCTTCTACGAAAGATCAGGTCGGGTGGTTTGTTTAGGTAGCGAAGCCAAAGTAGGGTCAGTAACCGTGGTCGGCGCTGTTTCTCCCCCCGGTGGGGATTTTTCCGAGCCGGTTACTCAAAGCTCGATGCGGGTTACCGGCGCTTTATGGGCGTTGGATGCCACCCTGGCTCATCGGCGACATTTTCCCTCCGTCAACTGGAATAGAAGTTACAGCCTCTATTGTGACCAGTTGGAAGAATGGTTTGCTGACCGGGTGGCGCCGGATTGGAATGAATTGCGAACCCGGATGGTGCAGTTGCTGCAAAAGGATGCTGAACTTCAGGAAGTGGTTCAGTTGGTGGGGCCGGATGCCTTGCAGGATAATGAGCGACTGATCTTGGAAACCAGCAAAATGATCAGGGATGATTTCCTGCAGCAGAATGCTTTTTCTGAGGTGGACGCTTTTTGCTCACTGGAAAAACAACATGGTATGATGGTGGGTTTATTAACCTTTTATGATAAATCACAAGCAGCCTTGGACAAAGGCATTTCTATTGAGAATATTCTGAACCTGCCTATCCGTGAAGATTTGTCACGGTTAAAGGAAGTTCCGAATGAGCTTTTTAGTGATCAATTAGGCAGCTTCGTCTCTAAGCTGTCCTTAGCACTTGAGGGAGAATGATGCAACTTTCAACCAGGGAATTTAAAACAGTAAGCTATGTATCAGGGCCGTTGTTGTTTTTAGAACATGCCCAGAGCGTTCCTTATGGAGCAATGGTTAGCATTCTGCTTCCCGGAGGAGAAGAGCGACATGGTCAGGCGTTGGAAGTGTCTGAGGAGTATGCCGTAATTCAGGTGTTGGAGGAGACTCGCGGGCTGGATGTGGCTGAAACCACCGTCAGGCTGGAGGAAAATGTTGCCCGCCTGGGGGTTTCGGCAGATATGATTGGTCGGGTATTTAATGGTACCGGGCAGCCCATTGATGGATTACCCGCAGTTATACCGGAAAAAAGGCTGGAGATTACCGGTTCACCCATTAATCCGGTATCCAGAGAAAAACCCTCCGATTTTATCCAGACCGGTATTTCCGCCATTGACGGCTTCAACACCCTGGTACGTGGACAGAAGTTGCCTATCTTTTCCGGCGCCGGACTACCGGCTAATGAGATCGCAGCCATGCTGCTTAAACAGGCTAAGGTGTTGGGAGAAGAAGAGGATTTTGCGGTGGTGTTTGGAGCCATGGGGGTTACCCAGCGGGAGGCTTCTTTCTTTCTGCAGCAATTTGAGCGAACTGGGTCATCTGAGCGGGTGGTGACCTTCCTGAATATGGCGGACGACCCCACCATTGAACGGATTTTAACTCCCCGGATGGCGTTGACTACGGCCGAATTCCTGGCCTTTGAACACGATATGCAGGTGTTGGTAATCCTGACCGATATGACCAACTACTGTGAGGCGTTGCGTGAAATCGGCAGCGCCCGGGAAGAGATTCCCGGCCGGCGGGGCTATCCCGGCTATATGTACACTGATTTGGCTACTATTTATGAGCGGGCCGGCATGATTAAGGGCCGTAAGGGGTCAGTGACTCAGATTCCCATACTTACTATGCCTGATGATGATATAACTCACCCGATTGCCGATCTTACCGGTTATATTACCGAGGGCCAGATCGTGCTTTCGCGGCATCTGCATCGCATGAACTATTTCCCCCCCATAGATGTACTACCCAGCTTGTCCAGGCTTATGAATAACGGGATTGGCGAAGGCCGCACCCGGGAGGACCACCGGGCGTTAGCCAATCAGTTATATGCCTGCTATGCGGAAGGGCGTGATATTCGGCGGTTGGTGGCTATTGTGGGTGAGGAAGCGCTCACCGATTTGGACCGTAATTATCTTAAATTTGCTGATGATTTTGAGCAACAAATGATTAATCAACGAGATACCGATCGCACTATTACGGATACCCTGGGTTTGGGCTGGCGGCTACTCAAGCGGATTCCCACCTCCGAGTTGAAGCGGGTAAATAAAGACCTGATCAGCCGCTACTTCTCCGAGATTATGGAAGAAGGGGTAAAAACACCATTTTATTGATACTAATAAGGAATAAGTCATGGAACAAGTAAGCCCTACCCGCATGAATATGCTTACCAAGAAGGCCCAGATCGGCCTGGCTAAGCAAGGGGCGGATCTGCTAAAGAAAAAACGAGATGCCTTGGTAAAGGAATTCTTCAGCATTGTAAATAAGCTGTTGGATAGCCGTGACAAATTAACTAAAATAACTCAAAATGCATACAGGGCATTAATATTAGCTAAAGCCATTGATGGCGAATATGTGTTGTCCTCAGTGGCTATGGCCACCCAACGGCATCTGTTCATTGAAATGGACGAAAAAAGTGTGTGGGGAGTAAAGGTGCCTGAGTTGAAAAAAGTCAATGTGTGCCGTTCACTGCTCAATCGGGGATATGGCATACTCGGTGTCGGCAGCCATGTTGATATTACGGCTGAGTTATTTGAGCAAATCTTAGATCTTATTTTGGAAATTGCCTCAGTAGAAGTGCACCTGAAAAGATTGGGCGCCGAAATTAAGAAGACCACCCGCCGGGTAAACGCTTTAGAGCAAAACCTCATTCCCAATTTAAATATACAGGTTCGTTACATAAAAAACACTTTGGAAGAACGGGCACGTGAGGATACCTTCCGCTTAAAGCGTATCAAGAAATCCAACGAATAATACCAGCCGCAATTATTTACTCACTACCCCCAAAATACCGCCATGGCTCGTCTGTTTATATTACTGCTTAATTATTTTATAATAGGCGGTTTATCTGTTTTGATTTTAGCTTGCGACCCAGTGGATAATGGCCATATGCAGCCCAGCGACCTTAATCTTTTAGGGCAGTATGATACGATGCGGGAGACCATGGTCAGGGAGCAAATCGTTGGCCGGGGGGTTTCGGATGAAGCAGTAATTGAGGCTATGCAAACCGTCCCCCGCCACTTCTTTGTTCACAACCATTTATGGCATGCCGCATATAACGATAGCCCGCTACCTATAGGCGAGGAGCAGACCATTTCCCAACCCTATATTGTGGCTTTCATGACCCAGGCTCTGAAGCTTGATCCCAGCATGAAAGTACTGGAAATCGGGACCGGTTCAGGTTATCAGGCAGCCGTTTTGGCCGAATTGGTGAAGGAGGTATATACTATTGAGATTATCTGTTCTTTGGCTGAGGTGGCTGAAAAACGTTTTCAGGATATGGGATATAAGAATATTCGGGCCAAGTGTGGTGACGGCTATCAGGGCTGGCCGGATGAGGCTCCGTTTGACGGCATTATAGTGACTGCCGCCCCAGAGCATATCCCCACGCCTTTGCTGGAGCAACTGGCAGTGGGGGGCAGGCTGGTAGTGCCGGTGGGCAAGCTTTTCCAGGAGCTGATTTTAATAACCAGGACAAACGAGGGAATAAAGCAGGAGAGTCTGTTGCCGGTGAGGTTTGTACCTATGACGGGTGAGGTGCAGAAAAGCTCTACCGAACCCGAATGATTCGGGCCTTATTACCAGCAAAACCATATTTGGTTTAGAACCTTGAATTTGTCAGCTTCCACTAAAGTAGTTTCCGGGCAGGCAACCGTTTGGAGGCAAGCCTCTTGCTTAAGGAAGTTGGCTTTAAGCTCCCATCCAATAAGGGGTCTGGCCAGAGTTAGCTGAATTCATGAATAAATCGGGTGAAGAAGCAGAATGAGCATGCGCAACAGAAAACTATACATCCTGATAACGCTGACGGTGGCCGTTGTTTTTAGCTTATTGATTGGTGAACTGGTTTGCTATTTGTTTTATACGAATTATTATGACGGGCGGCCCCCGCATTTAAACAGCTTATTTAAGCCGGATGATTTGATCGGTTATCGAAATAAAGCTAATTTCGAGGCCAGATGGGGGGGGATTGTATATAAAACAAATGCTGAAGGCTGGCGCGAAGAGCGGGAATACCAAAAAGAAAAGCCCGTCAATACATACAGAATTATGGTGTTGGGTGATTCCATTACATTTGGCATGACCGGTTTTAAGCAAACTGAAATTTATCCCAAGTTATTGGAGGGGTTATTAAATAGTAATGGTCGAGGAATGCATTATGAAGTTATTAATGCGGCCGTATATGGATATAGCAATTCACAGGAAATTTTGTACTTAAAGCGATATGGGCTTGAATATAACCCCGATTTAGTAATAATCGGGTTTTGTGTCAATGATTTGTATCCGTCCGAAAACCCCTTTCCCCAAACCGCCCCGCCTTTTTATAATACATTAAGTGTCAGCCAGATTCAGAACCCTCTTTTTCAGGCAGCATCGGATACTGAAGCGGGCCGCCAGAGTGTTTTTGACCGTTTATATCTTCGGGCGCTTTTTAAACGGCTATGGTATAGCCGGAAAAAAATCGAAAAGGTAAGACAGAAAGCCGTTAAAACAAAAGAAAAATTAAGATCGACTGCCTGGAAGCTCATAGATAATAATCTTAACGAGCTAAGCACAATGGCCGAAAAAAATAATTTCAAAGCCTTATTATTATTTATTCCACAACATTATATGAATTATAAAGAAAATCAGAACGCTGCATTCATTACCAGACTAAAAAATATTGCCGGGAAAAATAATATACCATTTCTCAACCTGGTGCCTGAATTTTATAACAGCCATGACATATACAACTTATACCGTATGGCCGGCACCATATCAAAATATCATGATACTATTCATTTGAGTAAAAAAGGACATAAGCTTACGGCACGTGTCCTATATAATTATATAACCCGGAAACCGCTTAACTAATTTGCTGACAAAGGGAAAAACATGATCGGTACAAATTATACTGAAGCTGCACTTACCCGGTCAGGGCAATCAATTAACTCTCCAGAGATTGACCTGTTGTTGGCTTCTAAAGCTGGCTTCTGGGTTAGAGCAGTTGCTTATTTGTTGGATAAGTTGTTGATTTCAACCCTGGTAGCGGTTTTTATTCTACTGGCGTTGGTTATCCTGAACTATATGGGTCTGTCGGTATTGAATGAGGGCCTGCTCGATTTCCCCAGCCCCACATCCCTGAAATATTTGTTAGCCGTCACTTATGGGAGATTGCTGGTGGATGGGATCTATTTTACTTTTTTCCATGGATACGGTGGGCAGACAGTGGGAAAGATGATCATGAACCTAAGGGTGATAACTATTGCCGGCACACGATTGAGCTATGGGAAGGCATTCAAACGCTGGCTGGGTTATATGGCCTCCGGCTTTATCTTATGGATCGGTTATTTAATGGTGGCCTTTACAAAAGATAATCAGGGGCTGCATGATAAAATCGCCGGTACTTATGTGATAAGGCTTTAGCCTGCGCAAGCTGAAAGCTTTCGGCTACCATCAATACAAACCGAAGGTCAGCCTTACCACCTTACCAAGAGCAGCTAAAATAACAAAACTATCCATGATTCGGGTTAAATATTGGTTGACAAGGGCAAGATTATAGCCTATTATACATTTATTAAATTAATAGATCGCGGGGTGGAGCAGTCAGGTAGCTCGTTGGGCTCATAACCCAAAGGCCACAGGTTCAAATCCTGTCCCCGCTACCAATATTCAGGGTTAGGGGATTTTCTACTAACCTTTTTTTGTTTTGTAGCAAGACCAACGGGTTAATTGATAGCGAATTGTATTCAAAGATATATTTATCAACGTAAGCTTTAGCCTGCGCATATTATATGTATGAACACAATTTGGTATGATAAAATTAAGCTGCAATCGGTTGACTTTTTCGGTTGGATTGTATAATTTTAGTTTGTGGCTTAATACAGTAGGGTTGCCTTAAAGAAAAGGGGGGGGAATGGTTGCCAAAGGTATTGTATCGTTGTTTCTGGGGTTGTTTTTGGTCCTACAGACCGGTTGTGGCACAGCCTTGTCGCGGGCGGCGGGAACCGGCAATATCAATATAGTAAAATCTTTGTTGCGGGAAGGCGCTGATGTTAATGAAAAGGATAATGATGGCTGGACGGCCTTAATGAGCGCCGGCAATTATCCTGAGGTTGCCCGAACCCTGATAACAGCGGGCGCCGATGTTAATGTAAGCATAGAGCAGGGACGGCTGGCCGGGATGACTCCCTTGATGCTTGCGGTGCAGAAGGGCCAGTTGGATACGGTGAAAATCTTAGTGGATGCCGGGGCGAAGGTAAATGTAAAAAGGAATAGCGATGGCGAGACCGCCTTAATGCTGGCGATCAGAGAAAATCCGACTATAGCGCATGTATTGCTGGATAAAGGTGCAAGTGTCAATGACCGGCGGCTGGACGGGTTAACTGCGCTGATGCTGGCCGCCAAGGCAGGAGAAGAATCTGTGGTAAAGAAATTAATATCTTATGGGGCAGCCGTAAATGTAAAAACAGACTTTGGCTGGACGGCCCTTATGGCTGCGGTATACAGCGGTTCTCTGGGCACGGTGGCGGCTTTGCTGAACGCCAGGGCCGAGGTTAATGCTAAAACCCAGGAAGGTAACAGCGCCCTGAAGTTTGCCGACAGGTTGTGGATGAGAACCAAAAAAACCGATTATACTCAAATAGCCAGGTTGCTGGTGCGTTATGGCGCTAAGAATTAGGTTGCTTGCTAAATCATCTTTAAAAACAGGTAAATCAAGCTGACAAATAGCATAGCCAGTACCAGATAAGCTCCATATGATACCCTTAAAGTACCATAGCTGTCGGAGCGGTTTTTCAACTGCTTGTGGTAGCGTTTCAGGTACTTGTTATAGCGTTTCTGGTTGTTGGATTGACTTTTTCCCATTGTCATGGCTTAAAATATGAGGGCGCCTTGAAAAAGGGGGTATATCCCCGTTGCTTGATCTGAAATAGCGTTAATAAATATAATTATATGCCAGTAAAGTTGTTGCGATATATGGTATAAAAAATATTCTGGATTGTCAATATGACAGAGAAAATAAAATTTATTACGGTCGTATTGATATATGGAAGCAGGCCTTGTGTTGTTACGGGACTTGGTATTAAAGGCTGTTTTCGGCTAGTCTTTTAAAGTTTAATAATTGCTTGCGTATCATAATATAGTCTAATAAGTCGGCTATTTTGATTAATGTCCGATTAAGCGCGATAGGCCGGGCGTTTATTATTATTTTTACCACCAGCCGGGTATGATTATCGGGTTGCTTAAAAAGCTGATAGATTGCATAAAAGGGGAAGGGTTTTAGCGGCGTTTTTATAAAACCGGGCGCTTTATCGGAAAGGGTAAAGCTTAGGAATTCGTTCTGTTTAAATTCGGGCAGCTTAAATATAAACATAATCGTGTCGCCGGTTTTTAAGGGCGGCGCATCGCTAATTATGTGCTGCGGGCTTTGCCGGCCCAGATTGTCAATCCAGTCATAGCTGTATGGGGCATATCGCAATTGGGTAAGCCAGGCGAAGACACGCTCCGGCGGGGCATTAATCGAAACCGCCCGATAAATGATGCTGGAATTCTCATTTATATATTTATCGACAGCATAAGTATAATTTAGCTCATCTTCAGTGCAGCGGTTATATTTAAGCATTTTATTGGCCCATTCAGAGTGAGCATGGCTGTCCTATTCCAGCATAAAGCCTGGGCTGGTAAGCTTGGCGCCCTCTCGCACCAGATATTGCCTGTCCATCTTCCTTTGTCTTTGAAACGGTAAAGCAAGCAGCTTTAAAAGCCTATTGTCTTCAGGCTCCTGATAACCGGCTACCCCTATGCTGATTGCCGGTTGTGATACGTTTAAACACAGTGTCTTATGCAGCTTATCCCAGCAACTGAAAATCACTGAATAGTTGGAATCCATCTCGGTTTTGATTACAGAATGATGAACACCGTGCATGCGCGGGGTAACAATGAGTTTATTTAAATAGCGCTCAAAGTCAAGCGGCAGGCGCAGGTTGCTGTGATGAAACATGGTGGCGTACATAAAAACAAGCTCATAAAACACATAAAGCGCCGGGGTAATCCCTATCAAACCCACCTGAAGCAGACGAAAGACGGTAGAGTATAACACTTCCAGCGGATGAAACCGGAAGGAGGTGCTGACATCCAGGTCGGTGTCGATATGGTGAACTTTATGGAATCGTCTGAGGAGTGAAAAGGAATGATTAGCCCGGTGCCAATAGTAAAAGCTAAAATCCATCAGTAGAAAGCCGATTAAAAATTGAATGCCGGCGGGAAGCGGGATTATGTACAACAGCCCGAAGGGTTGATATGCGAGCCTGCCCGCCAGGCTTAAGACTATGGGTCTTAAAATGAATGCCCCGATTGCAAAAACAAGCGCTGATAAACAAAGGTTAATGATAATGCGTGTTTTAAGGGGATGTTTTGGTCGGCGCAGGGGAAGCCGGGCTTCCAGGAACAGCACAATAATAAAAATAAAACCAGCTATTATTGATTTGTAGTATCCGATGGTATGGAGTAAATTTTCCATTAGCGTTTTGCTGGTGCTCATCTTGAGTTAATCGGGCTAAAACCGGTTTATTTAACCTGAACAATTTGGGTCTTATTACCAGCAAAGCCATATTTGGTTGAAAATGTTAAATTTGTCAGCTTAGCAATTGCCGTATATGCTAGCATCAACTAACTTATATTACAATAAATTTTGCTGAACTTTTTTTGGTAAAAAAAACTTGACATCTATTTTTGAGAATGTTATATTTAGATGGTATGATTTCTGGAAAGTTTTTGTTAGTATGTAAGAGCCGCAAAAACGTAAGAGATTTTTGCGGCTTTTTTATAGTATAGGAAAAATTCCGGAAATTCAGGCGGGCTAAAACCCAGTTAAACCGGGCATAGCAGTTCCGGAATTTGAAAGAAGGAGGTGTTGTTGTATGGCAAAAGGCACTGTAAAATGGTTCAATGAGTCTAAAGGCTTTGGCTTTATAGAACAAGAAGACGGCAGTGACGTGTTTGTTCACTTTTCAGCAATCCAGGATGATGGCTACAAAACCCTGGCTGAAGGACAAGCTGTAAGTCTGGATGTAGTTGATGGCCCCAAGGGGCTCCAGGCAGCTAATGTTGTAAAGCTGTAGGCGTTTGTAAAAGCACAAAATTAGCCGGCGGTTTTTCGCTGGCTTTTTTTGTGGTGGTGACTGTAATGGCTCTATTGTATGGCAAATACTCAATTTTAATTATGTATAGTGTTCAGCCGGAATTATGTTGATTTAAGTAATAAAGACCAATAAAAACTAGTTATTGGAAGAAAATAAGAGTATAGATAAGATAATAAGATTAAAATAGCGAATAAAAGCTTCTGTTCTATGAATATGGGCTTTGATTTTAGGCGGCTAAATCTATACAATGGCTGTTTTGATTAACTGTAAGTTGATGATTTTACCTGGGTGGAAGAAGGTAGAATAACATAGCAGGTATGTGTTTTTGTGGATGCTTGCCATGCCGTAAGGTCATTTTTATGAGGGACATTGGCCAATGCTGGCGTAGCTCAGTTGGCAGAGCAGCTGATTTGTAATCAGCCGGTCGGGGGTTCGAGTCCCTTCGCCAGCTCCAGGCGGTTGCACCGTAGCGCTAATTGCGGAACCGAACAGCGGAGGGATAATATTTAACTTGGGGAATCGGAACCGTCAGGAGGCTTGTCGGATTTTGGGGTTCGTAGGGGGATATATTCCCAGCGAGGTGAGTAAAACAATATAGACTGTTTTTTCGATCATTTGAGGAAGTTGTGGTGACTGTTTAGCGAAAATGAGTGGAAAAATGGCCACGTCTATCGCTCACCGCAGTATAATCTCCAAAGCCCGACAAGCTTCCTGACAGTTCAACTGTAGTTGCCCCAATGCAATTGGAGGGGTTCCCGAGTGGCCAAAGGGAACAGACTGTAAATCTGTCGGCGAAGCCTTCGGAGGTTCGAATCCTCCCCCCTCCACCATGGATGTTTAATGAGTTAAGGCGGGAATAGCTCAATTGGCTAGAGCATCAGCCTTCCAAGCTGAGGGTTGCGGGTTCAAGTCCCGTTTCCCGCTCCAGAATAGGTGGCTTAAGCTGATTTAGTAACTGATATTACGCATAATAAAGTAATAATGCTTTAAAATAACAAAGCTCGGATGTCAAAATAGCTTGATTCTCAAACGTTTTTTTAACATTTAGATTTTGGGGTTACTGACCCTTCCTGATAAAAAATCTCGGAAGTTCTTTGCGGTCAGATTTATGGATAGACCGGGTTAAGGATGGCCCACGTAGCTCAGTCGGTGGAGCACTTCCTTGGTAAGGAAGAGGTCACCGGTTCAAATCCGGTCGTGGGCTCCAGTAAATGGGCGAAGATTATAAGCATGATGGTAATAACTATAAGGCTAGTTAATTAGGAGGTGGGGGTAAATGGCTAAGGAGAAGTTTGAGCGGACGAAGCCGCACGTTAATGTAGGCACCATAGGGCACGTGGATCATGGAAAGACGACCTTGACGGCCGCCATAACCAGGGTATTGCAGAGTAAGAGCTACGCCA
>JAJRUS010000131.1 GCA_024277675.1 bacterium
ACTCCTGACCCAGCATAGGCCTTATCTCCTTTATTTATGCTGACATAGCTTGATTTCTCACCCCCATATTGTATCATATCTATCGACTAAATAAAACGATTTGGGCAACAGCCCGTCAAAATACAGAAATGGTAAAAACGGTATAAGAAGCCCAAAACCTTTTTTAGACAGGATATACAGGATGCACAGGATAACCACCTGCGGTGGGGCAATTTTATCCTGTTAATCTTGTTAATCCTGTCTAAAATTCTTTTTGGCATTGGGCTTTATTTTTCCATTATGAACGAGCGTCCCAACTGGCGGCATTGTTCCAGGTCGGCCTCAGAGGGTACCAGTTTTATGTTCAAGCCCGGTTCAGATACTTTAAACTTTAAACCCTTAAGGCGCTCCGTGAGCAGCTTGACTGCCTCGCCGCTCCAGGCATATGAGCCGAAGGCGGCTGCCGGTTTTCCCTTTAATTTTATAGTAGCCAGGCTGGACAGCAGATCCCATACCGGCTTTACTGCATCGGCATTAATGGTAGGCGAACCCACTATAAGTCCGCTGGCGCATTCCAGCTCATCCCTGAATTTATCAATGTCCACTTGTAGCACATCATGCAGCTTCGCCTCACCGCCTGCCTGCCTGACCCCTTCAGCAATAGCTCCGGCCATGCGCCTGGTGTTGCCGTAAGCCGATATATAAGCGATTACCACTGAAGCTGGCTCGCTTGCCGGGGGTTGGCTCCATTTTACATAACTATCTATATAATGCTGAACCTCGGTGCGCAATACAGGGCCGTGGCTGGGGGCGATCATGTCGATAGCCATATCCTTAATTTTATCCGCCGCCGCCAGCATATCCGCCTTAAACGGGCGGATGATGTGATCAAAATAGTATTTGAAGGCTTCCCTGAAATCGCCTACCTCATCATCAAATATTTGGGGGCCGCAATAATGCGAGCCGAAAACATCGCAGGTGAACAGTATTTTATCTTGCGGTACATAGGTAAAAATACTATCCGGCCAATGCAGGTTGGGGGCGGAAATAAATTGAAGCTGCTTATTGCCTAAGTCCAATATTTCTCCGTTAGTTACGGTGTTAAACTTAAGATTATGGTTTAATATCTGTTGCAAGAACATCCCCGCTGCCCGGGAGCCGTAAACGGTGGCTTTCGGAGCTTCCTCAAGCAGCAGTCCCAGGGTTCCCGAATGATCCGGTTCGGTATGATTTAGGATGATATAGTCTATGCGTGCCGGATCTATCAGCGTACGTATATGGCTGATAAGCTGCTCATAAAATCCCGGTTTTACCGTGTCGATAAGCGCTATTTTGTCAGCGCACACCAGATAGGCGTTATAAGAAGTGCCCCGGGGGGCCTGCATGATAATATCAAATACCCGTAAATCAGGGTCCTGCGCTCCCACCCAATGGATATCGCTGGTCAACTGTACCGGTTGCATAGCTTAAGCCTCCAGCTTTTCGAACATATCTTTTGCCGCTCCGCATTCGGGGCATACCCAATCATCGGGTAAATCATTAAAATCGGTGCCCGCCGGAATACCGGCGTCCGCATCGCCTAATTCAGGATCATAAATATAACCGCAAACCGTACATTCCCACTTTTGCATAATTTATCCCTCCCTAATTTGATGAACCAGTTTTTGCCCCAATTCATGGGCCTGTGATAATACCTGTGGTTGCTTATTTACCGCTCCTTTATAGTCCAATCCATCGCAAAGCAACTCAGCCATATATTTAAAGCCCTCGGTTGCCATAAAGGCCCTTACCGGTTTAACCGCCGCTTTAAATATTTCAAGTCCCCGCTGACCACGTACCGAGATGAACACTCCCTGGCGCAGTTTTGGTTGCCGGGCGATTTTTTGTCCCAGCCGGTATTTGGCTATCCAATGGCATTGTATACGGTCAATCATGGTTTTTAACTGGGCGCTTATGCCGCTAAAGAAAATGGGGGAGGCGATTATGATCCCCTGGCTCTGAATAAGCTTATCATATACGATAAGCATATCATCCGCTACTACACAAGCCCCGGTTTCATTGCAGCCGCCGCATTCCTGGCAGGGCTTTATATTAAGCTCATTCAGTATAATCTTTTCCATTTGAGCGTCTTCAGCCAGCGCCCCGGCCAGCGCCTTATCCAACAGGATATCCGAATTTCCTCCGACACGGGGACTGCTGCCTATGCCTAATACTTTGATAATCATAAATCCTTTGTTTTTTTATTGTACAGGAAATTATATAGTTTTCCTTGCCCCGTAAGCCAGCTTCCGCTTCCACCCGTAGGGTGGCAGGAGGCGGTATTAGCGGTGGCGGTCTGGTTGTAATTAATCCAGCCCGTGGCTGGTTTGTTCTTTGATAGAGATAAATTTATAACAACTCAGGTTATTATAACAAAGGTTGCGCTACTTTCCAGCATAAAAAATGATTTCTATATCTCCAAGTTACAAGGCTACATACTTGGTAGCTTGCCACCCATCACTATTTCGTGTAATATATCATCTTGTTGTTATGTTAAGTTTAACCATATTTAACAAGGTGGGTCAAGTTGAGCACGATCAGATATTTGGGTATGGAGGTAGAACGTAGTCTGGCAGAGGGCTGCC
>JAJRUS010000132.1 GCA_024277675.1 bacterium
CCTTATCGTTATTGCCAAGTATTAGCGGCTTACATGAGAGTAGAGTGTTTTTAGACAAATTAAGGCCAGATTATTTTTGTTCTAAATCTTCTATAGAATGTTAAATAAATAATGAGCCGCTGCTAAGACTCTAAAGTAATGGGTTAAGCTGAATATTGTTTTAGTTTTCCGTATCAATTGGACTGAAAACAGGCAACGATCCATAGCCTGGGACCGTACATTACGCTTGACCTTCGGAGATTTGCTATGAAGTTGTCGACAAAGAGCAGGTATGGCACGCGCATGATCCTGGATCTCGCCCAACACTATGGGCAGGGTGCCATTCAACTGGGAGAAATTGCCAAACGCCAGAAGATTTCATTAAAATATCTGGAGCAGATCATCAGGCCGTTGAAAAAAGCCGATTATGTGAGAAGCTTTCGGGGAGCAAAAGGCGGACATATACTCAATAAACCGCCTGATGAAATTACGGTAGGTGAAATCGTAGCGCTGCTTGAAGGCGGCGACTCGTTGATTCAATGTGACCAGGACCCCGCAACCTGCGATCGTAGGGATTTATGCTTGACGCGCTATCTATGGATAGAAGCTGCCAAGGCCATGTATACGAGGCTGGCCGAAATTACATTTGCCGATCTTATGTCCCTGCAAGAAGAAGTGTGTAAAGAAAAAATTTTCGACTATTCGGCTCCCGAGAACCAATCCAGTCCAGCCGTTTCATAGACAAAATGATCCTATCTGTGTGGTTGCGGCACATCCGGTTAGATCATTATAGGCACTTATATGTAATAAAATAAACACTCCCTTTCAGGGAGAAACCAGTGCCGGGCCCTCTGGACCCGGGTATCTACTTTCAAGAATATGTTTCAATTTTAGCATGTCCTCTTTAATCTGCTGGTTGATTTTGCGCTTTACAATCATTTTCAACAGATTGAAATACCGCATATCCAGGTCCGCCGAAGTGGTAAAATTTGTTCCACCTTCAAACGTTTCGAAAAACATGTTGCATTCACCTGAAAAAGCGCCGGTCGTAATTCGGATACAACATGCTCTGCCGGGCGCATAAGCAGTTATTACGCCTTCTGATTCGATGCGTTTCCCCATAAACCGATTCACGCAGCGATAGGTAGCTCCAAGTCCGGAATTATTTTCGGATGTCATTTCCAATTCCAATATATCCGTCTGCCAACTGGCATTGTTTCGAGGGTTGGTTACAAATTCAAATACCTGTTCGATCGGTTGACTGATGACCACGCTGTTTTCAAATTTCATAATGAATTCTTGCTGGAAATTTATTGACACTTCTGATATAATTCATGGTTAATCTGCTAAAAAATTGCTCGTAAATTGGAGTTTAACAATGATTTGGGAAAAAAAAACCCCTCTTAAAAATTTAAACTGGATATTTATCTGTCTTTTTCTGGTCTATCCGGTATCAACTGCAAGTGCCCTGGAATTCCCAAGTCTTAAATCTCTGGGTTTACCCTCTTTTAAATATGGTAAGCTTAAGCGGGACAAGGATGTAAACCACATATTTGAAACTTACAAAATTCTTCCGGATCATAAATATTACACCAGCGGCCAGGCAGATATCCCATACGCAATCATCGGAATTCAAAATATTTACAAACTGCGACCGGGGATGTGGCGGGAAATCAATCTCACCATACCTCTGCTGAGAAGCTGGGTCTCTCAGATGGATAATATCTATGGCTATCCCCCCTACGGTTCCGTCATCCTGGATAATAACGGCAAACGGATTGGCGTCTGGTATTCGAGTAAACAGTGGACAACTGTCATAATTGAAAAAAACAATGAAATTGCTGTCCTGACACCTGAAATCCCGGGTTTTCGAGGAGGCTACTGAAGTCAACATTCGATATTCTCTTTTTTAGCATTTTTTTCCGATCAGCCTGGACGTTTTTTTTACCAGGGGCGGCGTTCGTATGAAACTACGTCAAAAGGTACCCTCTCCCTTTGCATGATTAAAAGTCGATCCGATATCGAGGCACGATACCGCTCACTGCTGCAAAAGGCTGTGCGACGCGGCCACGCCGATCTGGTTTTGACCACCAGTGCCTTACTTGAAAGTTTAAACTCCAGGGGAAAGAACTGGTACAGAACACGAACAGCTATCATTACCTTTGAAGAGTGCTGGCCGCTGGGTAGCGAACTTATTTTTAACAGGAAATTTCACAGCAAAGTCGCTGCGTTAATCAAAGTGACCCGGTCTGCCAAGTCCCGGGATGCCGCCGGACTTGGCTATTTGGCAAGTACCTTGTTCGAAGGCGACACAGCGGTTCTAAGCGGCGCACCCGACGACAGGCATGTTAAGATTATAGCCGGTGCCATCGAACGTCCGGATGATTTCTGGCAATGGATTGCCGCCCGGAAAAAATCAGATGAACAAGCGGCCCTGGTGGAAAATGCAATGCGTTTTAGGCATGAAGGATTGCCCCGGGACAAAGCCGTTATCCAGGCGGCCGCCTATCTTGCAGTAACCGAAGAAATACCATCCCGATATCAACAGTCACCGCCGGATCAGGCTTTTCCATACTGGGTCGCATTTGATAAACATACTCCGGAAGGTAAACTTGTTTTGCGGGATGTGGCCAGAGATCTGCACATTCCTGCGCCTCAGTTGGAATGGGCCTGCTTTTATTTTGAGGGGTCTAAAACAAACGGTGAAATTCCCTCCAAATGGTGGGAGCGTAACTGTCAGTGTCACTTTGAAAAAGTAGGACTTCCTGTCGAGGAAGCCCATCTTCTCTGGGAACCTGCAAAACCACAGGTGATCGAGGCGTTGGCTGACTATAGTCGCAGTCTTCACAAAGAACTGTACCGCTGGAAACTATCCAATCTCAAACAGGTTGAAACCCTCAAACGCCAGGTAGAACTTTTTATTGAGCATTTTGAGGAGGTCCATCGGGATCAAATGAAATTATTCGATAAGGATCACCTTGACAATTCTTAATCAGAATGTCAAATTTGCTCTATGAGAGACCATGGAATTCATATCAAGGAATTGCCGCAACTGGAAAATCCCTTGCTTATTGCCGGTTTTGACGGATGGGGAAATGCCCTCAACATCTCAAAGGGTATGGCAGGCTATCTCATCCGCCGGATGAAAGCTCAGCATTTTGCAGATCTCGACTCCGACACCTTTTATCGCTATGATGACCAGCGTCCACGGGTCAGTATCGTGGGCGGTATCCTAAAAAGCTTTAAACCGCCGGGCGGCTCTTTCTACGCAGTCGAAACCGGTGCCGGTCAAAGCGATCTTGTCATTTTGAAAGCCGACGAGCCGAATCTGCGATGGTTTCAATTGGCTGATCAATTATTTTCTATATGCCAAAAACTGGGGATTAGTACCATTATTACTCTGGGAAGTATGTTTGACAATGTGCTGCATACCGATAGAATTGTCTCGGGGGTTGCATCAACCGAAAATATGGTCTCCCGGTTGATGACCTCCAACATTAATCCCATTGCCTATCAGGGCCCTGGTGCCATCCATACCATTATCCACTCAGAAGGGTCCAAAAGGGGCTTTGAATGCATCAGTTTGTGGGCTCATTGTCCTTACTACCTGCAGGGAACAACCCATTTCGGCCTTTTATCCCATTTAGGGGGGATAATCGCCGAACTGGGAAATTTTCAGCTGGATACCCCGGACCTGGAAGCTAATTGGAAAAAGCTTAAAGAACAAATCAAACGGCTTATTGACGGTAACAGTGAGCTTCAGTCCCTGATCAGCAGTCTGCGAAAGGAAAAAGTGAAGGGTTCAACCACGAATCTCAAAGGAACCATTAAAAACGATGAAAAAATCATCAATCTGCAGGATTTTTTAGATCTAAAATAATTCCGATATATTAATTGCGCCGTGGACGGGAAACGGAGTGGGCTCTGCCGGAACGGACCCGACCCATATAGCTGCCGCTGTTAGATTGGATGGAAATCCGGCCGCGATAATACCTGGTATGCGAACGACTGCTATAATCCCGACGATGCGTTTGCTTGTAAGGATGCTTTTGATCACCGAAGCGGCTGCGGCCATATGTATTGTTATAGCCATAAGGGTGCTTTTTGTAGTGGTGGCGCTTAAAATGGTCTATATGGGGGGGCTTAATAAAATAGATGCTGCCGGTTTCATTGCGGTAGTAGGTCCGGTTTTTGGAGTAGTACGGGTAATAGCCGCGATAATAATTAGAATACCCGTAATTTCCATTGGCATAGCGGTCATCCCCGGCTTCATTCA
>JAJRUS010000133.1 GCA_024277675.1 bacterium
AAAAACAGGGATAATAAACACAAATCAAGCGAAAAATTGAGATGTTGTAGAAATGCAAATTGGTTGCTAAGGGGTTTTTTCGCCCCTTTTTTAAAAAACTGAATTAAGCGACAACCCCAAAAGGGGGTAGCAAGATGATACAACAGACGCTGATGCCGTTCAAGCTGAAAAGGACAGCGGAAAAGATAAGTGCCAGGAGCGGGTTGGCTATATATGCTATAGTTCATGAAGGCCATGGGAGTGGATAGTTTGGTAACTGAATATATGCCCAAGTCCGGTTCAGGAAAAGGGATATTATGACCTACAACCTGTTTATGGCGAGTAAGCTTTTGATTATGCCCGATGGCTGGAAAAACAAGAGCATAAAGAGCATCAGGTGGTTGGTACTGGGGGTAGCCGGTAAGCTGATAACCCATGGCCGGCAGATGATCCTGAAGCTAGCCGCCAGTGCGGAGAAATATCGGATATATCTGAAGATGAGACAGCGCATATATGCACTATCGTTGGAATAACAAGGAGAGGCTGAAAGCTTGAACCCTGAAAAGCAAGGGGGTGGTATGTAGGAGACGGGCTATTTTAATACCCAGCGGTACTGTTTGACCCTGTCAGGCAGTCAGTTGATGATAAATTGAGGCACAACCCTTATTTTCTCCTGCCAAAATCAGCATAAAATGCTTGAAAGAAAGATGCAGCAAAACCAATGTCTATTTTTGGGATAGATTAAGATCTTGACAGCGAACGTTTTTTTGCTACAATAAAAAAATATAGGTATCACTTTGACAGCTTAAACAAGGAGGATTGTCGTGAAATTAAAAAAGGCTATAATCGTAGCGCTGGTATTATCTGTTATGGGGTATTTATCTAATACGGCATGGGCCGATATTTATTGTGAACAATCGGTAATTACTCGATATAAGATAGCTTCAGGACAAGAGGTTTCTAAAACTACTCATCAGCGGCTTTATTTAAAGCCAGGCCTGTTGAAGATTGAAAATGTTGAGTCGGGTAAGACAACCATTGTCAATCTGGCTAATCAAGTGATACTTAACATTTTCCCGGCTGATAAAACCTATACCTCCTTAGATTTCCAAAGCTTAAAATTAGAAGTAAGCCAAGAAGAGATGGCTGCCGGCAAACGTAAACCTCAGGTAGGAGCCGGCCAGGAGAAGATCAGGGAGGAACTGGTGAAAACCATGCCCAAGGAACAGCGGAGCATGATGGAACAAATGATGATGGCTCAAATGGCCAAAATGCGGAAGGGTATGGAGGGTGATACCGGGGGGGCTGATGAGCTTGGCCCGGCCGAACTCAAACCCACTCCGGATGTCAAAACTATGTTGGGACATAGGGTTAAAAGGTTTAAGGTAATACAAACCATAAATGGCAGAACAAAAAAAGTAGTGGAGTTGTGGTTAACTACTGAAGTAGAACCCCGTAATTTCTTTGCAGATTTCACGGAACCGCTGGCGCTGTTTCGGACGGGGGCCACCAATGAGTTAAAAAAAGCGGTAGGCTTTCCTTTAAAGATGAAATATCGCATACAGCGGGGCCCATTAAAGGGCAACCTACAGAGTGTAACGGTCACCAAGCTGGAAGTAAAAAATTTGCCGATTACCGAATTCGATGTGCCTGTCGGCTATATGCCGACCGGAGCTACCGCTGCCGCACCAATCGAAGAAGAAGAAAGCTTCTAAGCTATAGAAAATCAGACAACTGCGCTTGCCCCTATAGTATAGGTTCGTAATTTTAAGGCCAACCGGTATAATGTCTATCCCATAATATCACCTGCCCCAAATATACTCACTATAAAATCAGGAGCTTTAGATGCCCGTAATTTCCGAACATGGGGGCAATATTTACAAGATAACCAGCGAATGCGGGTTAGATCATATAATCGATTTTAGCGCCAATATCAATCCATTGGGATTACCCGCCGGGGTTCGGCCGGCGCTGAATGGATACGAGGAAGCCCTTCTCCACTATCCCGATCCCGATTGTATCAAGCTGAAAGAAGATCTGGCAAAGCGGCATGGTATCACCTCCAATCAAATACTGATAAGCAATGGTTCCATTGAGTTAATTTACTTAATCCCGCAGCTCATAAAGCCCGAACAAAGCCTGATATTGGTTCCCGGTTTTTCCGAATTGGAGAAAGCCTGCCGCTTAAGCGGCAGCCGGATAAAGCGGATCAGTTTACCGGAGGCAAGTGGTTTTTGCATTGAGGTAGCGGATATAATCGCCCAATTAGAAGGTATCCGGTTAGTAAGTATAATAAACCCCAATAATCCCACCGGGGTTTTGTTTCCAGCGGCGGAGTTGCTGAGTCTGGTAGCTGCTTGCGAAAAACGGGGTATTTGGTTAATAATAGATGAGGCCTTTTTGGATTTTACCGGAACAGCCGGTGAATATAATCTGATAAATAAGGCGGCTGAAAGTGAAAAACTGATCGTCCTGCGTTCTTTGACCAAATTCTATGCGCTGGCGGGATTGAGGTTGGGCTATGGAGTGGCCAATAGCAAAGTAATCGCTAAGCTGGCAATGCTTAAGCCCCCCTGGTCGGTAAATCAGTTGGCGCAAGTTGTCGGTTTAGCGGCACTTAAGGATAATGATTATCCAGCGGAAAGCCGCCGGCTTATTAGCCGGGAGCGGCAGTATTTATGGGATGCATTATCTCAAGACACACGCTTAAAACCCTATCCCGGCGCCGCCAATTACTTGTTGGTAAGATTAATAGGCTCATCACTTAACGCAAGCCAGCTACAAAAACGGTTATTGACCAGTGGCTATTTAATCAGGGATTGCACCAATTTTGTGGGTCTTGATAATAGTTTTTTTCGGCTGGCGGTTCGTAAACCGGAAGAGAATCAGGGATTAATCAGGGCGATAAGGGAATGCCTCAGTTGAGTGCAAAACCGATCATGGTACAGGGAACCGGTTCCGGGGTGGGCAAAAGCGTGCTGGTGGCAGCGCTGTGCCGTATACTTAAGCAGGACGGCTATACCGTGGCGCCGTTTAAGTCCCAGAATATGGCGCTAAACTCATTTGTTACTAGATCTGGCGGAGAGATGGGCCGGGCACAGGTGATGCAGGCCCAGGCTGCAGGAGTGGAGCCTTCAGTGGATATGAACCCCATCCTGCTAAAACCGGTAAGTCATATAGGTGCCCAGGTTATTATTGAAGGTCGCCCGCTGGGTAATATGGATGCCATGGAGTATCAGCACTTCAAGCGGCGGCTTAAAGGGATTATCCGCCGGTCTTATGAGCGATTGGCGGCTAATTACGATGTTATTGTCATCGAGGGCGCCGGCAGCCCGGCCGAGATTAATTTGAGGGCCCAGGATATAGTAAACATGTGGGTAGCCAAGCATTGCTCCGCCCCGGTTATTCTTACCGGCGATATTGATAAGGGCGGGGTGTTCGCTTCGCTGATCGGAACATTGCAGCTATTGACCCCTACTGAACGGCGGCTGGTGAAGGCGCTGCATATTAATAAATTCAGGGGCGATATTGAAATCTTAAAACCGGGACTGGAATTTCTACAAAAAAAATCCAAAAAGCCGCTGTTGGGAGTGACTCCCTATATAGCGGATTTAGGCTTGGCTGAGGAGGATCACCTGCCAAGTGAGCGGGGCAATCTAGAGTTTGTGAAATCAGCTAATATGATTAAAATAGGAGTGCTGGCGCTACCGCACATGTCCAATTTTACCGACTTCGATGTCTTAGAGCAAGCTTCCGGGGTACAGCTTAAGTATGTGCGGCGGGGTCAAAAATTAAACGGAGCGGATGTAGTTATTATTCCGGGCGCCAAGAACACTTTAGCCGACCTTGAGTATCTTAAACAGTATGGCTATGATCAGTAGATAAAAGAGCTGCATAAGCAGGGGGCGATGATTATCGGCATCTGCGGCGGCTATCAGATGCTGGGACATAAGGTCACCGATCCAGGCGGCGTGGAATGGAAGGCCGCTGACATAGATGGATTGGGATTGCTGGATGTGGTAACCGAATTTGCACCGCATAAGATTACCGCCCAGGTCAAGGCCAAGGCCCAAAATTTACCCTTTTATAGGGGTGGGGTGTGCGGCTATGAAATTCATATGGGACATTCAGAACTGGGCCGTAATGCAAAACCGGCCTTTTGCCTGGAGCGGCGGGGAGCGGAAAATATACAACTGTATGATGGAGCGGTGAATAGCGATGGTTCAGTATGGGGTACCTATCTGCATGGGCTGTTTGATAATGATGACTTTCGTAATAAATTACTGGCGGCTGTCCGTAATAGGCGAGGGCTTGCAGCTTATGAGCAAAAGGATAACGCAAGCGCTCAAGAATTACAGCAGCAGGCCTATGACCGGCTGGCCGATATAGTGCGTAACAGCCTGGATATGGATTTATTGTATAGTATCTTGCAAAATGGAGTGGCTTAATGAGCGCTATTCTGACAGCTTATATATTGGATTTAATCTGGGGCGATCCGCAGTGGCTGCCGCATCCGGTTAAGGCTATTGGTAAGCTTATTTATGCCGGTGAGGATTTTCTGCGTTACCATATAAAAAATTTACGGCTGGGCGGTATATTTTTAACCGCCACCATAACCCTGGGAGTTTATTTAGTCACCCATTTTGGGTTGGTGGCTCTAGCCGAATATGGCTGGCTTAAGTGGGTAGCATCTTCTCTACTGATTTATTTTTGCTTCTCGCTGCGCTCTCTGGCCCAGGCGGCTGATAAGGTTTTCTATGAATTAAATCGTGGGAATTTGCAGAAAGCCAGAACACAATTGTCTCATCTGGTAGCTAGAGATACTCAATCTCTGGATGAGGCGGGTATTGTCCGGGCTTGTGTGGAAAGTGTGGCTGAGAATACGGTAGATGGCTTTATCTCGCCGCTGTTTTATGCTATGTTGGGTGGTGCGCCGCTGGCTATGGCCTATAAAGCCATAAATACGCTGGATTCCATGATCGGTTACAGGAGCGCTCACTATAGAGAATTCGGCTGGGCCGCCGCTCGGCTGGATGATCTGGCCAATTACCTTCCAGCCCGGCTGATGTACGGCTTGCTGCCCATGGCAGCGGGAACTGATAAAGCCAGGGTATGGCATACAATGCAACGGGATGCCAGAAAACATCCCAGCCCCAACAGCGGTATCTCTGAGGCGGGTTTTGCCGCCCGGCTTAAAATCCAGTTGGGGGGCCTGAGTTATTATCAGGGCCAGGCGTATGATAAGCCATTGTTGGGGAATGCTGAAACCACCCCGGAACCAAAACACATAAAACAAGCGATAAGGCTGATGTATAGTGTAAGCATTTGGGCTATAGTGGCTTGTGTTTTGTTATTAATGTTTTTCTAAGGTGAAATATGACTTATAAACCAATTATAATATGCATAATTGTACTGCTGGGGTTGTCCGGCTATGAGGCCCAGGGGGAAACCATCAATAAAACTGACCAGCCAAAGGGGGAGATATTGAACTACGATCAGGTAGAGCGGCATGTGTTGGATAATGGATTAACGGTTATTTTAAAGGAGACGGCCTCACCGCTGGTGGCTATTCAGGTGTGGGTTAAAACCGGCAGTATAAACGAGGGCGAATTACTGGGCAGCGGGGTATCCCATTATGTAGAGCATATGCTGTTTAAGGGCACTAAGAAGCGGGAAGTGGGGCAGATTGCCCGCGAAATAAGGGAGTTGGGCGGCAAGCTGAATGCCTATACCAGTGCGGAACAAACCGTTTATCATATAGTATTGCCGGCTCAGTATCTGGATAAGGGGCTGGAAGTGACCGCCGATGCTATCCAGAATTCCAGCTTTGTGGCTGAAGAATGTAAGCGGGAGCAGGATGTTATCTTAAAAGAGATAAACATGGGCGAGGATGATCCAAACCGCAGTCTGTATAAGTTGTTTTCCGCTACTATGTATACCAGACACCCATATCGTCATCCGGTAATCGGCTACCGCCGGGTATTTTCTTCGCTGACCCGCCGGGATTTGCTGGATTATTACCAGCGTCAATATGTACCTTCACAGATGATATTGGTGGTGACGGGCGGTATAGACCCGGCCGAAACTTACACAAAAATACAGCAATACTGGGCTGATTTCAACCGGCGGCTGATCCCCCCGCAGGTACTCCCGATAGAACCGCCGCAGCTTCAACCCCGGCGGCTGGAGCAAGAGTTCCCCTCGGAGATGGCCCGCTTATTATTAGGCTTTCAAACGGTAAACATTACCAATGAAGATGTTTATCCGCTGGATGTGCTGGCTATTATTCTGGGCCAGGGGCGCAGTTCCCGCTTCTATCGTAAGTTAAAAGAGGAAGCCGGGGTGGTATATAATATAAATGCTTATTCCTACACCCCCAGCTATAAGGGATATTTCGCTATTACCGCCATGCTGGATTATGCAAACTTAGCGCCAGCGGAAAAGCTTATCTGGGATGAGCTGGATAGGTTAAAGCGGGGGGATATAGCCGAAGCGGAATTAGAAAAGGCCAAGAACCAGGTGATCAGCGATCTATTGTTGGAGCAGGAGACGGTTGAGGGACAGGCGCACGATTTGGGAGTAAATGAATTTCTAACCGGGAACTATAAATTCTCGGCCCACTATATAGACCGTATTGGAAAAGTAACTATAGAACAGTTGACCAAAACAGCTAAACGCTACTTTAAACCGGATAAAGCGGTCTTCGTGGCGCTTACTCCTCCGGCTGCGGAAGAGGTAAAGCCTGAAACGGCCGCTTCATCTGATAAGGAAGTTAAAATAAACAAATGGGTTTTGGCAGAAAACGGGCTTACCTTGCTGGTAAGAGAGAATCACCAATTGCCGCTGGTAACCTTGCATGCAGCGCTTAAAGGCGGGGTATACGCTGAGCGGGAAAGCAATAACGGGGTGTTTAATTTTATCCAGCAAATGCTGCTTAAAGGCACCAAAAGCATGTCCGGCGAACAAATTGCTAACACCCTGGAATCAGTAGGTGGTCAAATAGATGTTGACAGCGGGACTAACAGCGCCAGTTGCACCATTACGGTTCAGCAAAAGGATTTTGGGATGGCTTTGGGCTTATTGTCCGATGTGCTGCTCTATCCCGGTTTCCCGGCGGCTGAGATGGAGAATGCCCGGGCGAAAATACTGGCTGATATTTCAGCCCGGAACGATGACCTGATCTATGTTGCCCGCAAGCTGTTTATGAAGACCCTGTACCGGCAGCATCCATACCGACTGCCATCGCTGGGCACCGAAAAGAGTGTGGCGGCCATTACCCGTGATGAGCTGACCGGGGTGCATAGTAAATACTACGTACCCAATAATATAGTGTTGAGTATTTTTGGGGATGTGGATGCCGAGCAGGTCTTGGGGCAGGTAAAAAAGGTCTGGAGCGGGTTTAAGGCCAAAGAGTTGCCGACACTTGATATAACCCCGGAAGGGGCGTTAACCGAAAAGAGAACGGCGCAGCAGGCGGCGGATAAAAAGCAGACGGTGTTGCTGCTGGGTTATCCCGGAATTGACATCCTGCATAAAGACCGCTACGCTTTCCGGGTATTGACCTACATCCTTTCAGGCCAGGGTTCCAGGATATTCGATAATTTACGGGAAAAACAGGGACTGGCGTATTATGCCGGCGCCTTTATGTTCAGCGGTATAGACCCGGGGGCTTATATCTTTTATGTGGGGACTACTGCGGATAAACTAAAAGACGCCCGTCAGGGATTGCTGGTTGAGATAGATCGTTTAAGAGAAGAGCCGGTTACCGAAGCTGAGCTGAACCTGGCCCAGCAAAACATAATCGGCAGCCAGTTAATTAATCGCCAGCAGAATCATGCCTTTGCTGAAGAAGCGGCGCTGGATGAGTTGCTGGGGCTGGGCTATGAGGAGATAGCGCGCTTTGAAGCCGGTATCCGGCGGGTAACCCGTGAGGATATAAAACGAATTGCCCGAACCTATTTTACTAAAGATGCCTATGTAATGGTTACCGTTGGAGATTTGCCATAAAGGGCGTGTCGCCAAAGGGGGATTCCCCCTGCGCTTCCGTTGGTCGCTACCCCCTTTTTATAAAACAAGTTACCGAATTAAACCTTAGAATTTCTGGTCATTTTCGCTCTTTGGCGACAGTCTCATAAATAGAATTTTACATTGTATATAGCAAAGGATTTTTGCATATGGATGATCTAGATAAGCAATTGATAAACCGCATACAGTCCGGTTTTCCCATTGTTTCACGCCCGTACCGGCAATTGGGCCGGGAGTTGGGAATTAGCGAAAAAGAGCTAATCTCCCGCCTGGCCAGGTTGAAAGATCAGGGTATTATTCGGCGCCTGGGGGCCGCATTCGATTCTAAAAAGCTGGGCTTTACCAGTATACTGGCGGCCATGAAGGTGCCTCAAAATAAAGTGGATGCGGTGGCCGAATTGCTGAACAGCTATAAGGGAGTAACCCATAATTATTTACGGGATGCTGAATATAATATGTGGTTTACGCTTATTGCGGAATCTACGGTGCGCTTAGCAGAAATAATTGAGGAAATAAAGCAGAAAAGCGGTATAAACGAGCTGCTTGAACTGCCGGCCACCAGACTATTTAAGATTAAGGTGGATTTTAACTTAGAGAAGAACGCTTAGCTTCCTGCCAATAGAATAGCTGCCCTATGTTCCCAGCGGCAGCTTTATACTGAAGGTGGTACCCTCTCCCACCTTACTGGTTACCCAGGCCATTCCTTTATGCTCATCCAGGATTCGCCGGCTTACCGCCAGCCCCAGGCCGATTCCTCTGGGTTTAGTAGTGTGGAAAGGGGTGAATATTTTGTTTAAATCCTGTGGTTTTATGCCCACCCCGGTATCCGATATATCCACTTGCAGATAACCGCTGGACTCGCGCTTATTTTGACCGTTATCGGCTCGGATGCTGATTTTGAGTTCTCCGCCATCGGGCATGGCCTGCACTGAATTTAGAATCAAATTTAAAAACACCTGCTGCATCTGGTTGGCATCCAATTCGATGTCGGGCAATGAGGGCTGGTATTCCTTAATTACAGATATATTGTTACGGTGAATATTTTGGGCCTCCAGATCGATAATGCGGTCAATTATTTGCGGCAGGCGACAGGCTTGTTTCTGCGGCTTCGAGGGACGCGCAAAGGCGAAGAACCTGATCAAAAACTGGTTCATGCGATTTATCTCGTTAATTATCCGATCCAGATATTCCTTGCGGGGGTCTCCAGGCTCAAAATTTTCATTTAGGGTTTCAGCAGTGGTCATAATGCCGGCCAGTGGATTTCTGAGTTCATGGGCGATACCGGCCGTAAGCTCGCCAATGGAAGCCAGTCGGTCTTGAGCGGGGGTTTCCTCTATATCAGCGGCAGCATGATAATGATGCGTGACCTGTGGCGTTGGAGTGGTGGTGAGGTAATTAATTGTCCAGGAAATTAAGGAAGTAATGTAGATCAATCTTTGCCGGTCTTTTGTATCAAATTCTGATGCGTCCTTTTTACCGGCCAGCACAAGAACCCCCAGCAGTTTATTATCATGCTGGAGGGGGGTGGTCAGAAAACTACTTTCAGCGAGAGCGTCGGCCAGCTCATCCGGGAATTGCGGGGTATGCTGGATATCATTTATTATTTTGCACGAATCCTGTGCGGCCACCCAACCGGCCAGGCTATCACCCCAGCGGGCCAACAGGGGACCCTTGTCTATTCCCACACAGGCGCTACCTGA
The DNA here is from genome assembly GCA_024277675.1 of bacterium. Classification (GTDB taxonomy): domain Bacteria; phylum SZUA-182; class SZUA-182; order SZUA-191; family JAJRXT01; genus JAJRUS01. The sequence goes on from JAJRUS010000133.1 coordinate 9,705, forward strand.
AAACAACCCCTGCTCTTGCTCATACTTCAAAAAGCAGGCCTTCCCCACCCTGATTTTAGTTGCTATGATAGCCAGGAATTGGGTTAGCGGTTGGTTGGGGATTGATTCCGCGGTAGCGTTATTCACTTTATTAATCTATGGCCTCCCTGGTACCGGATTATATGATTCTCTTTACCCATTCCAGCGTTTTTTGCATGCCTTCTGCTACCCTTACCTTGGGTTGCCAACTCAGAACTGCTTTGGCCCGGCTGATATCCGGTTTTCTTACCTTGGGATCATCATCAGGCAGTGGTTGGTGAATGATTTTAGTTTTGCAGTCGGTAAGTTTGACGATTAAATGCGCCAGTTCCAGAATGCTCAATTCTTCTGTATTACCCAGATTAACCGGGTTACTGTAATCGGACATCATCAACCGGTATATGCCCTCGATCAGATCATCCACATAGCAGAAACTCCTGGTTTGAGAACCCTGTCCGAATACGGTTAAGTCCTCACCCTTTAAGGCTTGCCGCATCAGAGTGGGTACTGCGCGACCGTCATAAAGGCGCATGCGGGGGCCAAAGGTGTTAAATATCCTGACAATCCGCGTATCCAGTTTATGGTAACGGTGATAAGCCATTACCATGGCCTCGGCAAAGCGTTTGGCTTCGTCATATACCCCTCTTATGCCAATGGGATTTACATTTCCCCAGTAATCCTCAGTTTGAGGATGTACCAGTGGATCACCGTAAACCTCCGAAGTGGAAGCCAATAAATAGCGAGACCCCTTCTCCATGGCTAAGCCCAGGGTTTTATGGGTGCCTAATGAACCTACCTTCAGTGTCTGGATGGGGTATTCCTGATAATCTATGGGGCTGGCCGGGCTGGCAAAATGAAAGACATAATCCAAGGGGCCGTCCACATAAACGTAATTGGTTACATTATAGTTGATAAAAGTAAAACTTTTATTGCGGATATGAGCAATATTTCCCACCCGGCCGGTAATAAGATTATCCATACAGATAACCTCATGTCCTTTTTGCAATAAATATTCACATAAGTGAGAACCCAAGAATCCGGCACCGCCGGTTACCAATGTTCGGGGCATAAGAATTTCCTAGTTTATCGAAGAGTATTAATAGCTATTATTTCTGCCGATACTGTAGTATGTAAATCCTAACCGCCGCTTGCGTTCAGGATTATATATGTTGCGGCCATCAAATATTACAGGGGATTTCATTGAATCCCGAATCTTCTCCAGATTCAACAGCTTAAACTCGCGCCATTCGGTAACAATTACCAAGGCATCACTTCCGCCGGCGGCTTTATACGGATTTGCACAATAATTTATGTGGGGCAGGATTTTTCTGGCATTATCCATAGCCACCGGATCATAAGCATTTACCGTAGCCCCCTCTTCCAACAAAGAGTTAATAAGCTCAACAGATTTGGCTTCCCGCATATCATCGGTGTTGGGTTTAAAGGCCAGGCCCAAAACGGCCAAAGTTTTACCCTTTATTTCCCCCAACCCCCGGCGGATAATTTCCAGGAAATGGGATACCCGCAACTGGTTTATTTCCACTACATTGCGCAGCAACTTTATATCCACCCCAAATTTAGCTGCGGTATATATCAGGGAATCGGTATCTTTGGGAAAGCAGGAGCCGCCAAAGCCCAGGCCGGGTTGCAGGAATTCAGGCCCGATGCGATGGTCATATCCCATACCCTTTACCACCTGGGTTACGTCCGCCCCTACCGCTTCACATACGTCGGCAATGGCATTGGCAAAGGATATTTTGGTAGCCAGGAAGGCATTAGAAGCATATTTTATCATTTCGGCGCTGGGTACATCGGTGATTAACATGGGGCGTTCCATAGAAGCATATAACTCTAACAGCTTCATGGCTACCGACTTATTAGGAGCGCCAACCACAATCCGTTCCGGGTAAAGCGCATCGGCAATGGCTGAACCTTCCCGCAGAAATTCAGGATTGGAAACTACGTCAAAGGAAACCTCGCAGTTTTTATTAGCCTCAATTATCTGACGCACAAGATCACCGGTACCCACCGGCACGGTACTTTTATTAACAATAACCTTATATTCGTTGATATGGCTGGCTATATCGTGCGCCACTCCCTCTACCTGAGAGAGGTCGGTTTCCCCATTATCCTTAGGGGGAGTTCCCACCGCAATAAATATCAACTCCGATTCCCTGACCGCTTCAGCTATGTCGGTACTGAATCTGAGGCGGTCGTCAGCCACATTATGCTGCACCATTTCCTCCAGCCCCGGTTCATATATGGGCATCTGCCCCTGTTTCAGTGAAGCAATTTTTTGCGCATCTTTATCTACACAGATGACATCATTACCGAGATCGGCAAACACCGTCCCGGTTACCAAGCCTACATATCCGGTTCCAATTACACAAATATTCATGGGTTATCCTTCAACACTCTTCGGTTCAAATACAGGAAATTATATAAACGCATTTTCATGAAACAAACCCTCGCTACCTACCCGGAGGGTGACGGCGGGCGCTGTTAGCCGTAACAGTTCTACATCATTAATCCCGCCCCCGGCTGGTTTGCTTGAATTTATATACCACATCTCCCGGCCTGACCAGCCCCAATTCCTCACGAGCGGTTTTTTCGGTCTGAAAGGGAAGCCGTTGTAATCGCTCTATCTCGTTTTGTAACTTTTTATTCTCTTCATGCAGACAGACAACCCTATTTACCAATTGTCCGTAGTATTTATTCAATTTATATATGTCACACAGGCCACGTTTTCCAAATAAGGACTGATACAATAGAAAAGATACTATCCCTATTACAACAAAGCCCCAAACATAGGAAAACCTGGTATTTTTCATTTTTTCAGATTATAAAAGACAGCTGATCCGGCAAATGAAGCGGCATCGGCCAGATCCTCTTCAATCCTTAGCAACTGGTTGTACTTAGCCACCCGGTCAGTACGGGACAGTGACCCGGTTTTTATCTGCCCGGTATTGCAGGCTACCGCCACATCGGCAATGGTAGTATCTTCCGTTTCTCCGGAGCGGTGGGAAACTATGGCGGTATAATTATGCCTTTTAGCCAACTCGATAGCATCCAATGTTTCAGTGAGCGTGCCAATTTGGTTTAGTTTAATCAAAATAGAGTTAGCTACTCCATTTTGTATTCCCCGCTGCAATATTTTAGTATCGGTGACAAACAAATCATCGCCGACAATCTGGATCCGGTGGCCTAAGCTTTTAGTCAGCTTTTTCCAGCCGGCCCAATCATCCTCAGCCAGCCCATCCTCAATGGAAACAATAGGATACTTGTCTACTAATTTTTCATAGAAATCTATTAACTCCTCGGAGCTCATCCGGGGCTGTTGCTCGGCGGCCAGCTTATATTTACCGGCCTCATAGAATTCACTGGCGGCGGGATCCAGCGCCAGACAAATTTGCTCCTCCGGTTTATAGCCTGCCTGTTCAATAGCTGTAATAATGAGTTGCAGCGCTTCCTCATTACTGCCCAGATTCGGGGCAAAGCCGCCCTCATCTCCCACCGTGGTGCTATAACCCTTTTCAGTCAGCACACTCTTTAATTTATGGAATACTTCAGCGCCCATTCTCAGCGCCTCGCTAAAGCTATGCGCCCCCACCGGCATAATCAAAAATTCCTGGATATCCACATTATTATCGGCATGCGAGCCACCGTTTAAGATATTCATCATCGGCACCGGCAACTGCCTGGCATTTACTCCCCCCAGGTAGCGGTAAAGCGGCAAACCGCAATCCTCCGCCGCCGCCTTAGCCGCCGCCAATGATACCCCCAGAATGGCATTGGCTCCCAGCTTGCTTTTATCGGCAGTCCCATCCAACTCCCGCAATAGATTATCAATGAGCACCTGGTCGGTAACATCCATACCTACTAACTCGCCGGCGATTATTTGATTAATATTGTGGACCGCCCGGATAACCCCTTTGCCCGCATACCTGGATTCATCACCATCACGTAACTCAAGGGCCTCCCTGGAACCGGTGGAAGCCCCGGAGGGCACCGCCGCCCGGCCTATAATCCCGCTATCCAGAATTATTTCCGCTTCAACCGTAGGATTGCCCCGCGAATCCAATATTTCACGTGCAAATACATCCAAGATTTCGCCCATTATTCCCCTCTCATCTAACTGTATAGGAAATTATATATGCCTTGCCCTATAAGCAAGCCTGGAATTTAAATGATACCTCAGTTATAGCCAATAGAAGCTCAAGTCAGTATCCCGATTTATTCGGTTTCCTTTTTCCCCTCTACTTTAACCGCCATAGCGTTCACCTTAAGCGTCAATCTGGATTTATGACGGGCGGCCTTATTTTTATGAATAACCCCTTTGGAGCAAGTCTTATCAATAATTGGAACCGCTTGCTTCAAAGCCCCTTTGGCCGCTTCAACATCGTTGGACTCTGTCAGTTGAACTACCTTTTTAATCGCCGTCTTCAGTCTTGACTTATGAGCTACATTGCGCTGATGCCGCCGCTCTTGCTGGCGTACGCTTTTTGCAGTAGATTTATGAGTTGGCAAATTATCACCTCCTTTATGGTGCTTTTTAGCTGAAAAGCTTATCACAAACAGCTTTGCTCTGTCAATACACAATGCGTTTTTGTCTTGCCACCCATCACTATTTCGTGTAATATACCATCTTGTTGTTATGTTAAGTTTAACCATATTTAACAAGGTGG
>JAJRUS010000134.1 GCA_024277675.1 bacterium
TAAAAGCCAAAGATTAAATAAAAAAACAGGGATAATAAACACAAATCAAGCGAAAAATTGAGATGTTGTAGAAATGCAAATTGGTTGCTAAGGGGTTTTTTCGCCCCTTTTTTAAAAAACTGAATTAAGCGACAACCCCATTATACCATACTCGCACTGCCTAAGTCCGACAGACTCCTAGCGGCTTATTTTTAATATTTGATAGCGGAGGGTGCCGGAGGGAACCTTAATGTTGATTGTTTCGCCTACTTCACGTCCCAACAGTCCTCGTCCTACTGGTGCGGTGACGGATATTTTGCCCTGGGAATAATCGGCCTCTTCTTCATCCACCAGTGTATAGCGCAACTCTCGTCCCCGATCCAAATCTTTAAGCTCTACTATGGCCCCGATATATACCTTGTCATCCGGAATTTGCTCTTCTTCTATGATCCTGGCCCGGCTCAACTTACTCTCCAACTGATGGATCTTGCGCTCCAGGTGGCCCTGAGCCTCTTTAGCTGCATCATACTCGGCATTTTCACTTATATCACCATGCGCCCGGGCTTCGCCGATCTGACGCGATATTTCCGGCCGCCGGACTTGCTTTAAGTGATTTAACTCTTTTCTAAGTTTTTCATAACCCTCGCGAGACAAGTAAGCATACTTACTCATTTTTCACTAATCCTCTCATGCTAAATTAATCTGATTCGTAAGACCCAAATTCTTCTAAATTAAGTCCTTTTGTCCAAAACTATATCGACTATCTTACTGGAAAGCTCTTCCAATAAAACCTCTATACCGGCAGAACCTTCTAAGAAGGTAGATTCATATAACTCAAAACCGGCCATCAATTTATCAGTGGAAGCCTGGATTATCCGCCCATTAACACTAATCTTGCTTAGCTTGTCGGAATTGGGTTCAAAGCCTGCCCGTCCCCATCTGTCTCTTCGACTATTTTTATATCTTGTATCAGCGTTATCATATTTCACCATGCTTATGGAAACGATTGCTCCCGTTAAAATATAATCGGCGGCGGCTTTATCCTCAATCCGCTGACCGGCAAGCTTTACACCCGCTTCGGTCAATCGGCGCCTGACCTTGTCGGTCAACTGTCGCCCCAGAGCGCCCAACTGACTATATTTAAATCCGGATATGGCTTCAGTTTTAAATTTGAAACCATTAATAAACCATAGCTTGTCCTGGTTAAAGGAATAGGCCGGATATATGATTATCTTATCCAGAACCATTGAGCTACAGCCCGCCAGCAGCAAGCAACCGACCAAAAACCCATAGCTTACTGTTTTCTGAATATGCATAGCCAGAATCCCTCAGCTCCTTTTTCCGCTTGGTCTTCAGTCAAGTATTATATTACTATACAAGTTATCAATTACCAAATTTAAATTTTATTTGAGATTTTTATAAGCATATTGGGATATGATAAAAAGGTGGTTTGCTGGTTAATATAATCACCAGTTGCGCTGTGCGCCGACAATATGCTATACCATAATCTGCATTCCATCCTGAGCCAGGATAAGTTCTCCGGCATATGTTTTCCGGCATTCGGCAGCAATATCATAGTGGTCGCAAATTGGGTAAAAATGGGTTAACAGCAGCTTTTGGCAACCGGCGGCGGCGGCTATGCGACCCGCCGCCGAGGGAGTGAGATGTCCCTCCATTTTATGCTGATCAGGGAATGAACATTCCAGCGCCAACAGATCTGTGTCTTTGGCCAACTCGATTATGTTTTCGCAATAATCGGTATCCCCGGAAATGGTTATCGATTTCCCCCCCGCGGCAGTTATCCGAAAACCTATGCTTAACTCCATATGCTGCATGGGCTTGGTCATCAAGCTGAATCCCCTGAAATCAAGCCGGTCGTATTCCAGCTCAGCCAGGTTCAATCGATATTGATGGGGTTCCAGCCAGGGGTGATAAGCCTTCTTCAGCTTATCAAAGAAGCGGCTAAAACCTTTAGCTGCCATGATATTAAGCGCTGTTTGCCGGGGAGGACTCCCATAGTTGCAGGCAAACAGATAAGGCGCCAGTTCCGCTGTATGGTCGGGATGAGTATGAGTATAGCAAAGCTGATCTATATCATTATATGTTGTCCCGGCTTTAAGCAGACGGGTTAAGCTGCCTGAACCGCTATCAATTACCAGTTGTTTATTCGCTACCCGAAGCAGCAGGCCGGGTGCGCCCCTGGTAAGTGAGGGAACACCGGTACCTGACCCCAGGACAATGAGTTTCATAATATAGTTTCAGCTAGTTACCGGGGATTTCTCCCTCAGTGGAAGGTATGGTAGGCTGTTGACTAAAATATTCTTTTATTACCTGATTCAGGTAACTTTCCGGATTTTCTATTCCCTGTTTGGTAATAATGAATTCCGCTGTTTTGCCCTTTATTAATTTTAAACCCTGCTGATATTTATTAAGCACTTGCTCACAAATTTCATCCACCGAAACCGCTTTCTCAAAAGCTCGTCCAATAATCAAATCCTGTGCTTGCTCATCGAAGCTGATCCGCAACTCATAGAGTCTGGAAAACCTGTCTTCCGCTTGCCTGATACCTTGCTGAACCTGATATACCTCTTCGCATATCTTCTCTACTTTAGTATCCCTGGCTATAGCTCTAGCGACAATCAACTCCACAATCTGAGGGCTGAATTTAATTTGATCTCCATGTCGTTTATTGAACTCATGTTCATATTCACGTACATTATCTCGAAGTATCTTTTTTTCATCCTCCAGCAGTCGTTGATAAGTCAGTTGGATCCGCTTATCATCGGGGTTGGCCAGCAGCTTTTCCAACTCAGCCGTTGGATTAGCCACCACTTCTTCACTAACCACCATCCGGGTAATATCCGTCGAGGGCAATTTTTTCTCAAATTTCAGCAACACCCGCTCTATGGCGCTCACTAAACCCCGGGCCCCGGTCTTTTCATGATATGCACGTTTGGCAATTTCCCATAAGGCTTTATCTTCAAATTTCAGATCAATATCATAGGCTTTAAAATCCCTCTTTTTACTCACAATCACCGAACAGTTACGATTGGCAAGAATATTGTATAGATCCTCCGCCTCCAGGGTATCCAATACAGCTACTACCGGCAGCCGACCTATAAATTCAGATTCAAAGCCATATTCCAGCAAATCCTCGGACTTAAGCTGTTTCAGGTATTTTTCTTTATGCTCGGTTTTAGATTGAATATGGCTGGAAAAACCGATTTTCTGCTGATTCAAACGCTTCATAATAATATCTTCCAGCCCATTAAACACGCCACTAACAATGAACAGGATATTTTTGGTATTGATTTTTTTGCGTTCCACCTTGCCTGTTTTTTGAAATTTCATAGCCGCTTCCAACTGAGATGCCAGGTCATGCGGTACTTTCAGGTCTACTTCAGTCTCCTCCATTAGTTTTAACAGATTACGCTGGACCCCGACACGCGACACATCCGGACCAATGGCGGAATTGCCGGCGGCTATTTTATCAATTTCATCAATATATATTATTCCATACTGGGCCAGTTCGATATTACCGTCGGCCTCGTGCACCAAATCACGCACCAGTTGTTCCACGTCGCCGCCTACATAACCGGTCTCGCTGAATTTGGTAGCATCCCCCTTAACAAACGGCACCCCGATTTTGGCGGCAATCAACTTGATCAGATAAGTTTTACCCACCCCGGTGGGGCCGATAAGCACAATATTATTCTTGATGTTACCCACCGGTTCATGGTTGGTGAAAAGCTTGATACGTTGAAAATGGGTGCATATTTTGGTAGCCAGGACTTCCTTCGCCTGATCTTGCTTGATGACGTACTTATTGAGATATGCCTCCAGCTCTTCGGGCTTCATATCAAATTTCATTTCATGGGTTTGGGGGGTGGTAGCATCTTCCTCTTCGTTTAAATCCTCGCCATGGGGAGCTGGAAAGATTGAACCCACCCGCACACTTCCCCCATATTTTTTGGACAGGAACTCATTAAAATCCTTTTCCATTTCAGGGGGGGTGGGGAATTTAGCATTAACCGCTTTCATTATTGTCTCCTTTGATTAAGGTAGAAGTACAACTCATTGTTGTCCTCTCTTAATTCCCTAACCTTTTCCTGGGGGTCAATTTTAAATAATATATTGCCGATAGTACCCTTCGCCGGCCGATTAAATTTTACGATCTTATCCTCATGAGCCGGGATAGAAACGACTACTTCCTCTTCAGTGTTTAGATTGGGAATGGTCATTTTAAGCGCTACTCCCCGTACATTGAGATCACCCTCGTTTTTAAGTCTGAGCATCAGTTTTTCACCCAATCGGGCACCGGCAATACTGAGATCACTCTGCATAATTTTATATTCCGTCAGCGGATAGATGGTCATATTAGCTCTGACTACCGACGCTGACTGAATATATCCTCCATTCTCACGGTTACTGTCAATACCAAACAAGATAACCGGCCACCCTGATTTAGAACCTACTAATTGCAGCTCATAATCTTTAAAATACAATCCCGACAAATCCCACTCACGGGTGGAATAACTTCTGCGGTTTGCCGATGAAGAGGGTTCAGCCGACGGCTGGGAACTATAGACTACATTGCTCAACATGCCATTAATCTTTACCGCCGCCAGCTTAACATTGCCCAGCATATGCAACTGGTCAGTGATGAACTGGTGCATACTCCTTACGCCCCTCATCTTCCGTGACAACCTTCTCCTGGGATCACAAAACGCCAGTTGCAACCAATGGAAACTTTCCGGTATCAGCGGTTGAAATACATGAGGAGGTTTGGCAGCCGTCTGGTAGAAAATCGGTCTGTTTACTGTCCCACCTACAATAACCGCCCCCGACCAGTCGTCCTGAATTCCGGCTCCCAAGCCTACCAGAGAATAAGTCGGCGGATAATGCTTTAGTTCCTCAGCCACGTTTTGCCGGGTTACATACTCCAGCCGATCTCCGCCGAAGTAGTCATATGCCGAATTATATAATATTATTTTACTGCTGATCTGGGCCTGAGCAAGTCCCGGCAATAAAAAAAAGCACCAACACAACAACACGTTCAATAAATTATATCCTACCGGCTTAGCGCTTTTTTCAATCAACTATTGGTGCCTCCATAGCTAATATCTTTTTTTATTATAATCAATTAATGGCTTATGTCAAATTCTTTTATCAAGTGAACAGTATGGTCTTTGTCCAGGATACTTATGTGTATACATATGCTTATGCATAAAAATATTGCCCTCTAATAAGTTTATGGTATACTATAAATATACTAAGGAGGGCGTTATGCTGGAAAGACACAAACGTGAACGAATTCATAGCAGTATCAAGCTATTTTTGGATGCCTGTGTACTTTGGGGAAGGGCTTTTGATAATGAAGATTTATTAGAACAGGTTAAGGACATGGAAGAAGTTGTTTACCAACTTGATACGCAAGGTTGTTCGGAAGATACTATCTATAAAATTGAAATAGCCACCCTGACCCTGATCGATAATATGGATCAGGTGCTGAAATCCTTCGGCACTCAAGGTATAACCTACCAAGGGGCTAAACACTGACCCCTTATCCACTCCAAGTTCACTATACAGGTTAAGTAATGAATCATTCTATTGAAGAGCTGTTGCAACAAGCTGCCAAAGCCCATACCGGCAGCATTCAGCAAGCATCCACTATCGAAGCCATAGTCACTCTGCTGATTGATACCTTTCGCCAGGGCAACAAGCTACTGCTGTTCGGTAATGGGGGGAGTGCAGCCCAGGCGCAGCATCTGGTAGCCGAATTTATAAACCGCATGCTGTTCGACCGGGCGGCCCTGCCGGCTATCGCCTTAAACACCGACACATCCATTATGACCTGTATCGCTAATGATTGTGATTACTCACATATATTCAGCCGCCAGCTTGAAGCGCTGGGACAGGCCGGAGATGTGGCCTGGGGACTCTCCACCAGCGGCAATTCCCCCAACATCCTGCTGGCTATGGGCACCGCCCGCAAGCAGGGTTTAGCTACTATAGGCTTTACCGGCAGCCAGGGTAAAAAACTGGCTTCAGTGGTGGATCACTGCCTGATGGTACCGCATGCCGTCACCCCCCGTATTCAAGAGGTGCATATCACCGTGGGGCATATTATCTGTGAACTGGTGGAGAAGGAATTATTTCCAAAATAACCGGGTTATTATATGGCAAAAAAGGATTACCCCTACCAACCGCTTAAGGTTGACAAGCTCCACAGTTATCCACTGGCAGAGCGCAATTCCAAGGTGGCTATTAAGGATTTTGCCCGCCCACCCCAAGCGTCTCAAAGCTTCAGCCGGTTTCTCGACTCATTACCCAATATATTGGCCGCCGCCGATTTTAAGGCATTAGTTGCCGCCATTGTCCAGGCTCATAAAATGGGCAAACCCATCATTTTTGGTATGGGCGCCCATGTAATAAAATGCGGCTTGAACCCAATCATTATCGAGCTTATGAAGCGCGGTATTATAAGCGCCCTGGCCCTGAACGGGGCCGGTATAATCCATGATTTCGAGCTGGCCTATGCCGGGCAGACCTCAGAAGAGGTGGCAACTGAATTGGGAGCGGGCCGCTTCGGCATGGCTAAAGAGACCGGTGAGCTTATCAATCAGGCCATAAACCAGGGGGTGGCCGAAGGGCTGGGGTTGGGGGAGGCAGTCGGTAAAAAGCTACTGGAGCTTGAACCTCCTTACATAGAATATAGCCTGCCGGCTACCGCCTATCGCTTAAATATCCCGCTTTGTGTACATGTAGCTATAGGCACCGACATTATTCATTTTCATCCCCAGGCCGATGGCGCTAAAATCGGGCAGGGAAGTCTCCGGGATTTTCACTTACTGGCCTCAGTAGTCGCTCATTTAGATGGCGGCGGAGTGTTTTTAAACATCGGCTCAGCGGTCATCATCCCCGAAGTATTCCTGAAAGCGGTAAGCCTGGTGCGCAATCTGGGCCATCCCTTGGCTAATTTTGTGACCGCCAATATGGATTTTATCCGCCACTATCGCCCCAGCCAGAACGTAGTCAGCCGCCCCACTAAAAGCGGCGGTAAGGGCTATAACCTGATCGGCCACCATGAGATCATGCTTCCCCTGTTGGCAACAGCCATAATAGATGAACTGGCTGATACCCCCTGATCGGGATAATGCAACTCCGGAATAAAAATAACAGCCGGCTTGAAGCCGCTGCCGGAATTTTACTCCTGGAAATTCCGCTATAAATAAATTGACTATTCAGCATACTGGCTTCGCCCGCTAAAAAAGTAGGTGCAACCTGCTTTGGGTAAGGTTATAATCGGGTAGTAAGGAGGGGTTTATGTCGATTTATTCCCAATTGCCCGATACCAGGGCCAAAGGTTTGCGGTGGCCGGCTGTTCTGGCCTGGAGCCTGCTGGTATTGTTCGTCATTGCGGTCGGTGCGGCCGGTGGGTTTTTGTATGTCCAGTTGCGGGATTTGCCAGGAATCGAGCAGTTGGAGGAGTTCCAACCGGCGGTAATTACCCGGGTATATTCCGATACCGATGAGGTATTTTCAGAATATTATCAGCAGAAACGCATTCTGGTGCCCTTCTCCCGGATTCCCAAATATTTTATAAACGCCTTAATTGCGGTAGAGGATATTAATTTTTATGAGCATTGGGGGATTGATTTTCGCGGAATTGCCCGGGCATTATGGGCCGATATCCGGGCCGGCCGGATTGTTGAGGGAGGCAGCACGCTGACCCAGCAATTGGCTAAAGTGTTATTCCTTACCCCGGAGAAAAGTTTTTCCCGCAAGTTCAAGGAAGCTTTGCTGGCCTTACAGATTGAGAAAAAATATACTAAAGACGAGATATTAGAGCTATACTGCAATCAGATTTACCTGGGTAGTGGGGTATACGGCATTGAGGCAGCCTCAAAGGCTTACTTCAATAAACCGGTGCAGGATCTGACGCTGACAGAAGCCGCCCTGATTGCCGGGCTGCCTAAATCACCCAATAACTATTCCCCTTACACCCATCCTGAGCGGGCCTTATATCGGCGCAACCATGTGTTGCAGCGGATGGCAGCGGCCGGCTTTATCAGCATAGCACAAGAGCGGGCAGTCCAGGCCCAGCCTATCCAAACCAACCGCCCTGCGGTTACCGGGGATGTGGGCGATTATTTCAGCGAGGCGGTGCGCCGCTATGTGGAGGAGCAGTATGGCTTTAATATGCTATATAAGCGAGGCCTGCATATCTATACCAGCCTCAATCTGGATATGCAGCGGGCGGCTGAGGCAGCGGTGAGGCGGGGATTGGCGGCTTTGAACCGGCGCCGGCAATATGCTGAAGGCGTAATCCCCCAGGCGGCGCTGGTAGCGCTTGATCCACATAGCGGCTATGTTAAGGCCATGGTGGGCGGGACGGATTTTTCCAGCACTCAGTTTAACCGGGCACTGCAGGCCAAAAGGCAGCCGGGTTCGGCCTTTAAACCGATTGTCTATGCGGCGGCCATTTTAGCCGGTTACCCGCCGACATATATTATAAACGATGCCCCGCTGGTCATTCCCAACCCGACTACCAAGGTGGATTGGGAGCCGGCCAATTTCGATAAATGGTTCCACGGCAACACTACTCTGCGCAGAGGGCTTGAGCAATCCCGGAATGTGGTGACGGTGAAGCTGCTATTGGAAATAGGCCCGGAGGCGGTTATCCGCCTGGCCCGCCGCCTGGGAGTGCATAGCCCGCTAAAGCCTTACCCTTCGTTGGCCTTAGGCTCTTTTGAGGTCACTCCCCTGGAACTGGTCAGCGCCTATGCGGTATTTGCCAGTGGAGGGCTGGCGTATGAGCCTAATATTATCCGCTATATCACCGATAAGCAGGGCAATTTATTAGAAGAGCATATACCCTATCCCCAAACCGTGTTGCCGCCGGATACCGCTTATATAATAACCCATATGCTGGAAGGGGTGGTGAGCCGGGGTACCGGCTGGCGGGCTAAGGCCTTGAAGCGGGCGGTGGCAGCTAAAACCGGCACTACCAATGATTATACCGATGCCTGGTTCGTGGGCTACGTTCCCTCGCTGGTAGCCGGGGTATGGGTGGGGCATGATCTGAAAATAAGCCTGGGCGAGGGGGAGACCGGTTCACGAGTTGCCGGCCCCATCTGGGTGGATTTTATGCAGCAGGCATTGGCAGATCAGCCGCCCGAAGAATTCGCCGTACCCGAAGGAGTTGTATTGCTGGAGGTGGATGCTGAAAATGGCGCATTGGCGACTCCTGGTTGTCCTAATACCATTAAAGAAGCCTTTAAACCGGGCACTGAACCGACTGTATTTTGTGAGCAACATCCGCCTGAGGAGCCAGACAATGATAGAATCCTACCACTTCGGCCGGATCGTAATTGACGGGAAATGCTATACCTCAGATGTGATCATCTACCCTGACCGGGTAGATGCCGGTTGGTGGCGTAAAGCCGGGCATAGCCTGTGTGCTGATGATTTAAGCGATGTCGTGGCTTTTAAGCCGCAAGTATTGATTATCGGCTGCGGATCAGCCGGCATGCTTAAAGTACCCCCAGCCACCGAAGGGTATATTGCCTCACTGGGTATCGAACTGATCGCCCTGCCCACCGAAGCCGCCTGTAAACGCTATAATGAACTATATACCAAAAAGCGGCTGGTAGCCGGGTTGCACCTGACCTGCTAACAAGCGGAAAGCGCCGCTGGCCGGAAGCTGAGGTAGGCTATAGATGTAAACGGCAGAAGAAGAAGCGGGGGGATGAGAGTGAAGAGATTGAGCTTGATTCCTGGATTGTGGGGGCTGGGATTAAATTTTATTTTTAAGCTGGCTAATACGGGTTTTGCTGTAGAAATGCCTATATTTAGTTTAATACCAAGTTGTATTCAAAGATATATTTATCAACGCGGGCTAAAGCCTGCGATTACAGTGGTAGCCGCAACCTTTAGGTTGCGCATATTATATGTATGAACGCAACTTGGTATAAATCCTTAAGTCTATCAAGCTGTGAATAATATTTTTTGCAATAATAAAGGAATACTGCGGAAAGGTGATCAACTGAAGAAAATGCTATGTCATCCTACTGAAGTCCCAAGCTGTAAGATCAGACAGGTGACTATATTAAGATTAAGTTGACAAATCAGGAGAATAGAGCCTGATTTGGGCAAAGTAATTTATGAAACTTTGCCATTGTTTTATCACGAGTGGCAAGTCCATCAGCAATAGCACCAATAATGCAATATTCAATATCTAAATAGTCGTTTTCCAACCGTTTTGTAATTACAGCCTGGGACTCTTTACCATAGTTCTTAATATATTCTATTGTTGCCAGTAAATGAACCTGAAGGTAGCGAAATAAAATCCATTGTTTGCCAATTTTAGATGGCTCGGGCCAAAGAGCTTTATGCTTTTTATAAATTCCATCCCGTAATTGATCATATATTTGTATAATGAAATCATATTCTGTCGCTACTATTTTCATTGCATCAGAAATGGGATCGGGAGAATCTCCTGGTTTATATCCTTTTAATACAGGAAGCCAGTTGTCTGTCACAATTGCTTTTTCTATAAAACCAAGAGTATTATAAGTCGTTAATTCCTTCCATTTTTCTAAATCATCAATTTGTTTTTTAGTAAAAACAAATTGATTTTTGACAAGATGCTTGTTGAACTCGTATCGGATTTTTAGGAATTGTGTTTCAATAGGTGAACATTGTTTATCATTTTCAACCTCATACCGAATCAAAGAGCCGACACTTGGTACTAACGCAACAGGATTTTCGATTTCAGGTAATTTTTTAAAGCATTTAACCATGTTTTCAGTTTTTGTTGTTAGTATCTCTAAAAACAACACTTCTGTCATAATGAGTCTATGTTCTGAGCACATCTGTCGAATCTTGCTCACTGAGGAACCCTGTAAATAGCTTTTATCCAAAACAACATTCATAAATCATTCTTTCTGTTTAGACCCCAATGTTTTGGTAAAAATGCATAAGCTCACTTTTAAGGGGCGCTTCGCCACCTGACCCCCGATCTACTTTTCTTTAAAAGAAAAGTAGACAAAAGTATAGTCCCATTGCGACTTTGAGCGAGGGAGGCAAGCATCCTTTATTCAAAGCGAATGATAGCATTTAATCGCCCCACCGCAGGTGGCTAATCTTCGCATTCCCCGCCTAAGCAGTTGTTATTTTGCTCACCTGTTTTGTGCTTATTTCCCATAGAAGCAATATATCTAAACCCCAAGTTAATACCGCTTTGCACCAGTCAGAAATACCTTATGCCACATGGCAAAGGTAAACAGCGCCCAGAACTGGCGGCGGTAGTACTGGTTGTTTAAATCCCGGCCCAATATATACTCTACATATCCCCAGTTAAAATATCCCAACTCCTGAACCGTTTCCTGGTTTAATACCGCGGCTACTTTAGCCTTTAATTCACCGGCAAACCAGCTCCCCAGGGGCACTGTAAAGCCGGTCTTTTTGCGGCGGCAGATGGTTTGTGGAATAATGCCCGACATGGCCCGGCGCAGGATGTACTTATCCTTAAACAGCCGCAGCTTATATCTGGCCGGAATCCGGGCCGCAAGCTCTACCAACTCATGATCCAGATACGGTACCCGCGCCTCCACCGCATGCGCCATAGTCATCTTGTCGTTTTTTAATAATAAATCATCCGGCAGCCAGGTCTTAATATCCAACAAGAGCAGTTGACTCAAAAGATCCGGCCCGGAATTGAAATATGGCTGGATGAACTCCGCCATCGGCGGCTGCTCACTGATAAGTTTTTTTAATTTAGCAGTGTATAATTCAGCCTTCTCTGCCTCGGAGAAAACCGATACCAGCTTTGTATAAGCTAACGCCCGGTCACGAGCAGTACCCAGGGCGGAAAGCAACCGGAATATATCTATCTGCCCGGAAAATAAACCGGCCAGTCCCCTCCAGCCGCCTGCCGGTAAAACAGGGCTTATGGCATGGACTAAATTCAATGCCTTGTATTTAGGATAGCCGGCCAACAGCTCATCGGCTCCCTCGCCGGACAGCACTACGGTTACATGTTGCTTGGTCAATTGCGCCATCAAATAAGTAGGGATAACCGCCGCATCAGCCAGCGGCTCATCCAGGTGCCAGGTTATTTTATCTATTAAATCACTGCTATTACTCTCGGCATATAGGGTATGATGCCGGGTGTTGAAATGGTCGGCCACCAGCTTTGCATACTCTGATTCATTATATCTGGCCTCAGTAAAGCCTACCGAGAAGGTCTCCACCGGTTTTTCCATTAAGCCGCTCATCAGACCCACGATGAAACTGGAATCTAAACCACCTGACAAATAGGCCCCCAACGGCACTTCGCTCATTAATCTCAGGTTTATGGATTCTCTGAGCTTTTCAATGAAGTTTTCGGTTAAGGATTTTAAATTAGCCGATGCGGGAGCAAATTGTATATCCCAATATTTCTGGGTACTTATGCGATTCTGCTCATAACACAACGTATATCCGGGCAACAGCTTTTTTACCCCGGCAAACACCGTATCGCTACCGGGAGTGAACCTAAAGCTAAAAAAACGATCCAACGCCAGTTCATTTACCTGGGGGGTGACTCCCTCATATTGCAATAGCGATTTTATCTCCGAGGCAAACAGTAATTTTCCCTTGGTATGCACATAATATAGCGGCTTGATTCCCAACCGGTCACGGGCCAGTAAAAGCGCCTTCCGCCTGGCATCCCATAAGCCAAAAGCAAACATACCCCGTAATTTGTGCACGCATTCCCGCCCATACTCTTCATATAAATGGATAATTACCTCGGTATCGCTTTTGGTATAAAAAGTATGTCCCCCGGCCTGCAACTCCTGCCTTAACGATCGGTAATTGTATATCTCTCCATTGAGCACCACCCAGATGGTTTTATCTTCATTATGAACCGGCTGATGCCCCAGCTTTAAGTCTATAATGCTCAAGCGTCGATGCCCCAGGCCCACATCCTCTCCCAGATATACCCCGCTATCATCCGGCCCCCGATGCCTCATCACTTGACACATCTTACCCAGCAGATCCCTGTTGCTGCTACCCACTATGCCGCAAATACCACACATATCAGCCCGTTCCACTCTGTTTATAAAGATTTATATATTCCTGGGCGATTTTCTGCCAACCCATGGCCTTTGCCATCTCCCGGCTGCGCCGGCCCAGGCTTTGCCTTAAAGCCTCATCTGCCATCAATTTTATACAGGCATCATAAATCGCCTTACTATCCCGCAGGGGAATTATGAAACCGTTATCACTCACCAATTCCAACGCCCCGCCGGTATTAGTGGAAACTATAGGCAGCCCGCAGGCCATGGCTTCCAATATGGTGTTGCTCATACCTTCATTAAGCGAGGGCAGCACAAACACCTTGGCGCTATTATATATTCGGGGCAAATCCGCTTTGGCTACCTGTCCCATAAATTCCACCCGATCCTCGATACCCAGGCGCCTGGCATAAGCCCTTAATTCAGCTTCTATATTCCCCTTACCCACCAGTTTCAGTTTTACATCTTTAGAATTCTTAATAAGCTGCCCGGCCGCCTCAATCAAATACTTAATCCCCTTCCGCTCAATCAAACGCGCCACACATAATATGTTGAAAACCTCATCAGTAGAAGCCTTCGGGGTGAATAAACGGGCGTCTATGCCATTATAAATAACCGCTATCGCCTGCTTATCATCCGTTTCCAGCGCCAACTCCTTTAAACCCCGGCTGTTAGCCACCACCGCCCTGGCATTATGCCAGACCTTTTTAATGACCGGGGTAATAAATTTATACAGTAAGTCAAAACGCAGATTATATCCCGGCACATCAGAGCCGCGCAAGGAAACAATATAGGGGCAGCGGTCTTTAAACCTATAAGCCAGATAGCCGCAGGGGACACTGAAGAAGGCATGGCATAAGTGATATTTTTTGGCTTTATTCAGTTTTTTTATAAATTGATATGCCTTATAACTATAAATCAGTAAATCTTTGTTGGTTTGATAGTGCAGCCCCGCACTTTTTTCCCCAATAGGTAGTTTATAAACTACAATTTGCCGGCCGAACTCAATTTTTTTAAATTCATTATCTGACGATGATACCACTACATCAACTTCTAAATTATCGACTTTGGCATATTCTTTTAATAAATTATAAGTAGCATTAGCGGCGCCACCCCCCAAGGGAGGAAATTCGTAATTAAGTAAAAGTAATTTCATGTTGGTAAATTGCCGGCACTTAAAATTTACGGGAACCTTGAAAAATTGCCTTTTCATTCAATCTCGGCGGTATGCTAAAAAATTTAATCCTCGGAATATTAACTATATGCCTGTGGTTAAATTTTTCGCATGCCTTGATCTTGAACGAAAATTCTAATTTTTCAAGGCACCCTTACATGTTATTTTACAATAAACAAAACAAAAATGTCCGGCCTCTTGGCGGAAGAAGGATATGGGGAGCCACCATCAAAACCTGATTACTCAATTATTTCTTTTATTACATAGGTGGGTTTCTGCTGCATTTCATGATAAATTCTTATATTGATCTCACCCAGAAGCCCCAGGGTAATAAATTGAATCCCCACCAGAACCAGCATAATCGCTAAATAAAGCAAAGGATTGCCGGTCATGTCAACCCCACTGAAAATCTTCATCCAGATCATACCGACAGCCGCCAGACCACCCCCGGCTAATATTACCAAGGCAATCTTGCCAAAAAACTGGATCGGCCGGGTGGAATAGCTAATCAAAAACTTTACATTTATCAAATCCAGAATAACCCTGAACGTCCGCGAAATGTTATATTTTGACGTCCCATGCTTTCTGGGAAAGTGTGAAACCTCTACCTCGCTCAGCCTGGCTCCCTGCCAACTGGTAAGCGCCGGAATGAAGCGGTGCATATCGCCGTATAGTTGAATATTTTCCACCGCCTCGCGCTTGTAGGCTTTCAGGGTGCAGCCATAGTCGTGTAATTTAACGTTGGTTATTTTCGAGATTATATAATTGGCCAGCATGGAAGGAATTCTACGGCTTACGAGTGGGTCTTTTCGTTTTTTTCGCCAGCCGCTGACTACATCGTATCCCTTCTGCATCTCATCCAACAATTTCCCAATATCGTGTGGTGAATTCTGCAGATCGCCATCCAGGGCTATTATTATTTCACCCAGCGCATGATCGAAACCGGCGCTGGTGGCCGCTGTCTGCCCAAAATTTCTGGTAAAACTAATCACCCTTACCCGCTTATCTTGCCTGGCCAAATCCCTTAACAAGTCCAGCGTTTGATCAGTACTGCCGTCATTTACCAGGATAATCTCATAAGACAGCTTAAGTTTATAGAAGGCGCTGGTCAATTCAGCATATAACTCTTTTATGTTATCCTGTTCGTTATACAGTGGAATTACGGCTGAAATTTTAACCGAATTTTTAGTTCCTTCCGTCAAGGTTTCTGTCCCCCCCTGCCTTTACTAAAAGCTTTAAGTCCATTTGTAATCTCAGCTTAGAGTTGATACCGCATAAATTCTTACGACCCCTGAGATTAGCTGAATATGCTTCCTTTTATCAATAATTACATCAACAATACAATATCATAGTAAATATATCAAGGGAAGTTATGCTTAGTGGATGCCTGATGGGAGCCATACGCTGATTCCTGAATTTAAATAATCTTTACTTGAATGCCTGTTGTGTAGTATATTAAACAAGTATAAATATTAAATACACCGACTGACATTAACATCTTAAAAAGGATATTCAATAAGATCCACTGAGTGAATAATAAACTTTTCAGGGATAGCGCACTATGAAGGGAAAATGCACCTTCGGGCATATTATCGGCAAATCACCTAACTTGTACAAAGCGTTAGATTTGGCCCGCGGGGCAGTTTGCACTGATACCAATATTCTCATTTTGGGCGAGAGCGGTACCGGAAAAGAACTGCTGGCATTGGACATCCATCTTAACAGCCATCGCAAGGCCGGCCCTTTTGTGGCCGTGAACTGTATTGCTTTTCCCGATAATCTATTGGAAAGCGAGCTTTTCGGTTATGAAAAAGGCGCCTTTACCGGCGCTGAGACTACTAAACCGGGACGCTTTGAACTGGCAGCGGGGGGCACCCTCTTTTTAGATGAGATCGGCGACATGAGTCTCCACACTCAGGCCAGATTTTTAAGAGTCTTACAAGAAAAAGAATATATGCACCTGGGCGGTACGGTTAACCTGAAAACCAATGTAAGGATAATCTCAGCCACCAATAAGGATCTATACCGGCTGATTGATCAGGGGAAATTCAGAGAAGATTTACTATACAGAATAAATACCTTCCCGGTCACCCTGCCCCCGCTAAGGAAAAGAAAAACAGATATTCCTTTATTAGTAATTCACTTCATCATGCAGTTCAATGCCAAGGTGGGAAAAGATATTAAAGGGATATCTCAAAACGCTCAAGACTGCCTGATGAGTTATCATTGGACGGGAAATATCCGGGAGTTACAAAACGTAATTGAACGGGCGGTAATTCTCTCCCAAGATAGCGTTATTACTGTTGATGATTTGCCGGGATACATTACCAAGAGCCAAAAAACCAACAAAGCCTCAGCCGCCGGCTTTGTCATTCCTCCTGAGGGAATCTCGCTGGAAAAGCTGGAGCGGGATATAATAACTCAAGCCCTGAAAAAATGCGATTATAATAAAAGCCAGGCGGCTAAACTTATCGGTCTCAGCCGATCAAAATTTCGCTACCGTTTAAAAAAACACCACTTTAAAGTCTGAATCCAGGCCCTGTCTGCATCAAAATAATCGCTTAATTTCATTGATTGTGGTTCAAATGAGCCACAATCAATGTTGTATTATCTTATTGATAAATAATATAATACAACCCATATTCCTCCATTACACCCCAAAACCCCTCAAAAACAAAAAGCGCTGCCATTTAAATAACATCAGCAATATCAACTGGTTATGGCATTTGGCATTTAACTTGCTTAATATAACAATATAATAAATATTAATTTTTTACAATCCAGGCCAATGAACATCTTTTCAACCTCAAACTACAAGTTGTTATATATATGAAATTCAGTAATAATTTTAAGCATTCTGCCGTTTTGCACAATGGGCTTTCGGGTGAGACACCGGGGAAAAAGCGGCTGCCGGCTATTTTGTGTGAATCCGGTCATGGTGGTTGAAATGAACCAGCAAATATTATGGTTGAATCATCTGTTAACATTTATGTTTATAGTATTGCCGGTTGAAATGAACCACCACATCCTTGACCTTGGGATAATAATCATATGCTAGTCAACTACTTGCCCATAGTATTTTTATTAGTAGTGGGGGTAGTGATAGGCATATCATCTCAACTAGTTGGCCACCTTTTTGTCCGCCCCCACAACCCAGGGGTGGAAAAACTTTCACCATATGAATGCGGAATTAAACCGGAAGGCAGCACCTTTAGCCGAAACGCCATTTCTTACTACATTTATGGGTTGCTGTTTATATTGTTCGATGTGGAAGGTTTGTTTTTCTTTTTGTGGGCCGTAATATACAAGGACATGATGTGGTTTGCGTTTATCGAGATAACTTTTTTTGCCTTTATACTATTTTTAGGATTGATATATGCCTGGCTTAAGGGGGCCTTGGATTGGACAACTGAAATGTGGTAAGGGGACAGGAAACCGGCATGCTCGAAAATCTACAAAGGCTTATTCAACTGACAATTCATCTAATAGTAAATAAACTGGTGCCCCTTACCCATCCCTGGGGTTGGGCATTCATAAAGGCGCTCATAGTAGTAAGTCTGATTATGTTGGCGGTAACCTTTGTTACCTTGGCCGAGCGCAAGTTAATAGGGCGGATGCAAATTCGCCATGGCCCCATGCGAACTGGTTGGCATGGTATATTACAGCCCATTGCCGATGGGATAAAGTTACTGTGCAAGGAGTGTATTACGCCTGCCGAAGCTGATAAGTGGGTGTTTTTGATGGCTCCAATAGTATCAATCGCCTTTGCTTTTGTTCCCCTGGCGGTAATTCCATTTGCCAAAACCTTCTTCATCACCGACATTAATATCGGGCTGTTATTTATCCTGGCTGTAAGCTCAGTGGGTTTTCTGGGCAATATTATGGCGGGTTGGTCCTCAGCCAGCAAGTATTCTTTCCTGGGAAGTTTACGGGCGCTGGCCTTGATGATCAGTTTTGAGGTGCCTATGGTAATGTCCATGGTAGGGGTGGTGGTGTTTACCGGTTCTTTAAGTATGGTGACTATTGTAGAATCCCAGGCCCATTGGGGATGGTTTATCCTGTCACAGCCTATGGCCTTCGTAATCTACGTGTTGTGTGGAATTGCGGAAACTCAAAGAACACCCTTTGATATGATGGAAGATGAGGGGTCGCTGGTATGTGGCTTTTTTACCGAGTATAGCGGTATGCGGTTTGCGCTGTTCTCTCTGGCTGAGTATATCAATATGTTTCTGGTGGCTATATTGGCTACCGTATTGTTCCTGGGTGGCTGGCAGCCCCCATTTGTTTCCTGGCCTTTATTCGGTTTTTTAAATGCGGTGCCTTCGGTTTTCTGGTTCTCGGCCAAGCTGTTATTGTTCATGTTTTTATATATCTGGCTTAGAGGCACTCTGCCCAGGGTTCGCTATGATCAACTCATGTATCTGTGCTGGAAAATTTTGATGCCGCTGGCATTGTTGAACCTGATGCTTACGGCCCTGTTTTTAGCATCAAAAATGAATATTCTGATATTTTATCTGCTTAATCTGCTGGTGGTAGTAATTTGGTTAAGCATTTATGCTAAAACCCAAGCCTGGGTCAGCGCCAATAATCAATGACCAAAATTGATACCGAAAAGGAAAGTGGATATTGGATATTCTGGAATTGGAGAGAATAGAGCAGTTTAAAGACTTGGGTCGAAAGGAACTGCAACGACTGGCTGAGGTTGTAGCTAAAGAGTTCTATGCAAAGGGCGAGATCATATTTCAACAACAGCAACCGGCGGATTTTTTTTATTTGCTGAAACAGGGGGTAGTGAAGCTGGAAAAGATTATGCCCCACGAACCACCGCATGTCAGCAGCACCCTGGAGGCCGGAGCCTACTTGGGTAATTTCTCCTTCTTACCGGAAGCCAAACATTCCAGCACCGCCCAGGCACTGGCTGACTGCGAGTTGTTAGTCTTTAACCATGCTGTATTCAACCGGCTGACCAAACAACATCCTGGTTGTGGGCTGAAAATTTTAAAGGGTATAATCGTTTATTTGTGCCAACTATTACGAAAGATGGATGAAGGGTACCTGAATGTGGTGGATTATATGATTGATGGAGAGTTTTACGGTACCCGGCATCAAACCCCGGCTGCCGGGGAGGCATCAGAACTTAAACAAACCGGAACCAAACGCCTGACCCCGGTCACCGGGGAGGAGCTTTACGAAATACCCTTATTCGTAGAGCTTAGTTCAAGGGAAAGAGAAAGCGTGGCTCAGGCTATAGCCGGTTGTAGCTACCAGGAGGGAGAAAATATTTTTGATGAACATACCAGCGGGGGAAAGCTGTTTATTGTATATCAAGGGGTAGTTAAGATCAGCAAACGTGTACAGCAGGACAAGGTTATAACTATATCAATATTGAGGGGCGGCCGGTTCTTCGGGGTGCTTTCTTTGTTTGAGGATGATATGCACAGCGCTACCGCTCAAGCTATCAGGGACAGCCGGGTATTATCAATGGAAAAGCAGGCATTTGAGGAACTTATACAAAAAGAACCCCGCTGTGGCTTAAAGATAATGAACCATATCTGCCAGGAAGTATATGATCTGATGCGCAAAATTGAACAGGATTTTCATTACACCTCCAAGTACGTATGGGAAACCGGACCTTTTTATGTGTAATCAAAAAATTTATCAAATAACATTATCGTATAGTAGGGAACAAATTGGTTAAATTAATCTTCATAATCCTGGCTGGCATAGGAGTAATCGCCGCCCTGATGGTTGTATCCCTTAAGAATGTAGTCCATTCCGCCTTCTGCTTAATAATAACCTTGTTTTGTGTAGGTTGCATATTTGTCCTGTTACATGCCGAATTTCTGGCCGCCACCCAGATTCTTATTTATGTGGGAGCAATCATGGTGTTGGTGATTTTTGCCTTAATGCTGATAGACTCCAGGGAAACCGCCAACGACCGGCGATTTCATCATCAATCCCAATGGGTAATAATCGTCGGGGTTATTTTAGCCCTGGAAATCGTTATATTTATAATTCCCAAGAGTAAATTTATAGTAAACCCGGAAAAAATGATCGCCCAGACGGCTGAAGCCGGGGGTAATACCCAACTGCTGGCCCGGTACTTATTTACTGACTATTTGTTTGCCTTTGAATTTGCTTCGCTGATTATATTGGTGGCAGTTGTGGCCGCCGTTTTTTTGGGCAAACGATTATCTCCAACCGGCAAAAGGGAATAGCATGGTTCCTATATCCTGGTATCTGGCTTTGAGCATTACCTTTTTTATTATCGGTATAGTAGGGGTAGTGATACGTCGGAATGTGATTGTGGTGTTTTTATCAGTAGAATTGATTTTAAATGCAGTAAATATCAACCTGATCGCCTTCTCCTACTACTTATCCTCGATTACGGGACAGATTTTCACTATCTTCATTATTACGGTGGCAGCGGCTGAAGCGGCGCTGGGTCTGGCGCTGGTCATTGTTGTTTATCATAACAAGGGCACCATTAATGTAGATGAAATAAGCCTTATGCGCTGGTAGGCGCAGTTACAGCTAATTGGCAATATGAGAAAAAAATGATCCCATCTATTACATATCAATCCCAGTTAGGCTTTCCGGGCTTAAGCATAATTACCTTTACCCCGCTGCTGGGGGCGCTGGTTATCATGTTTATCAATCAGGAGCGGAAGCAACTTATTCAAATCACCGCCCTGACTTTTGCCGTAATATCTCTGATATTCGGACTTTACATTTTTACCCAATTCAGTACCGCCGGCCATTCTATGCAGTTTGTGGAAAAATATTCCTGGATACCCAGCCTGGGCGTCAGCTACCACCTGGGGGTGGATGGGATAAGCATCCTGTTGATCTTGCTCACCGCCATGCTGGATGCTATTTCAATCTTATCCACCTGGAAAGCCATCACCGAGCGGGTCAAAGAATTTATGATCTGCATGCTGATTCTGGAGACCTGCATAATCGGGGTATTTGTATCCCTGGATCTGTTCCTGTTTTATATGTTCTGGGAAGTGATGCTGGTGCCTATGTATTTTATCATTGCCCTGTGGGGTGGAGAAAGAAGGTTGTATTCGGCGGTGAAGTTCTTTATTTATACCCTGATCGGCAGCTTGGTAATGATTCCGGGGATACTGCTTATCTATTTTAATTATCATCAATATGCCTTGCAGCATAACCTGAGCCAGTTGTATACCTTTAATTTGTTAAAGCTGTATACGGTTCCCATTCCTATGGCTAAGCAGTTCTGGATATTCATTACCCTATCATTGGGATTTGCCATCAAAGTTCCCCTGGTCCCCTTCCATACCTGGTTACCTGATGCCCATACAGATGCCCCCACTGCGGGTAGTGTCGTGCTGGCCGGGGTGTTGTTAAAAGTAGGCATATACGGCTTCCTGCGCATTTCCATCCCCATATTGCCCCAGATATCCCGCCAGGCAGTGCCTTACATCGCCGTAGTTGCCATTATAGGCATTGTATATGGGGCGGCGCTGGCCTTGGCTCAAACCGACATAAAGCGACTGATTGCTTATTCCAGCGTAAGTCATATGGGGTTCATAATGCTGGGCCTGTTCTTATTCAATCAACGGGGACTGGAGGGGGGAATCCTGCAAATGATAAATCATGGCCTCTCTACCAGCGCCCTGTTTTTAATCGCCGGCTTAATCTATGAACGCCGGCATACCCGGATGATCGCCGATTTTGGGGGATTGTATCATCAATTACCGGTATTTGGAGTGCTTTTTGCCATTGTCACCTTTTCTTCTATCGGCCTGCCGGGGCTGAATGGGTTTGTGGGGGAGTTTTTGATCCTGCTGGGAGCCTTTGAAGCCAATGCGGTCTATGCCTGGTTTCTGGTACTGGGGATATTATTGGGGGCCGCCTATACCCTATGGCTTTACCAAAGGATAATGATGGGGAAACTGGATAACCCGGAAAATCAAAAGCTGAAAGACTTAGATGCCCGCGAGTTGGTCACCCTGATCCCTTTTATAATCCTTATGTTCTGGATTGGACTTTATCCTACGCCATGGTTGAATGTTATGCGGCCGGCGGTAGAGACCCTGGTGGTTCAAGCTAACCGCCCGCTCGATTTAGGCGCCAGCCCGCAAATACCGCTGGCAGTGGAAAAAGTAGATACGGAAAACTGGTTTTAACGTTAATCAGGATAAATATATGTGGGAAATTATCCCTTATAAACAGCAGATAAGCATCCCCATTTTGAGTCTGCTCATCTTCATACCCGTCTCAGGAGCCTTACTTATACTATTTATTGACCGCAAACGAGCGGCCTTCATCAGATACCTGACCTTTGGTATCACTATGCTTAATTTTCTGCTCTCGCTATTTTTGCTCAACAATTTCAGATCCCACACCGCCAGTATGCAATTTGTGGAACAGGCCGACTGGATTAGCTCCATCGGGGCCAGTTACAAGCTGGGTATCGATGGAATCAGTCTATGGCTGATTCTGTTGACCACCTTCCTGGGAGCCATATCCGTACTGTCCGCCTGGGAAGCCATCACCGAGCGGGTGAAGGAGTTCTCTGTCTGTATGCTTATATTGGAAGGCGGCATACTGGGTGTATTCATGGCGCTGGATTTATTCTTGTTTTATATATTCTGGGAAATCATGTTAGTCCCCATGTATTTCCTGATTGGCGTATGGGGTGGGCCTCGCCGGCTATATGCCACCATGAAGTTTTTTCTCTATACCCTGTTTGGCAGTCTGGTGTTGATCATTGGATTCCTGGGTATTTACTTTAATTACCATCAGTATGCCCTAACCCATAACTTAGTCCAAACCTTCACCTTTGACCTGTTAAAACTATATCAAGTGCCGATTTCCTCACCCAAGCAACTCTGGATATTTCTGGTGCTGTTCGTAGGCTTTGCCATAAAGGTGCCCATGGTACCTTTCCATACCTGGCTGCCGGATGCCCATGTGGAAGCCCCTACTGCCGCCAGTGTGGTGCTGGCAGGGGTGCTGCTCAAGATGGGTACTTACGGCTTCGTGCGGTTCTCGCTGCCCCTGTTGCCGTCGGCTTCCCGATACTTTGTGCCGTTCATCGCCGTTTTGGCCATAATCGGCATCCTGTACGGCGGAGTGGTGGCTATGGCCCAGGTGGATATAAAAAAGATAGTGGCTTATTCCAGCGTAAGCCACCTGGGTTTTGTGATGCTGGGCATATTCGCTTTGAATAAAGAGGGTTTACAGGGTGGGTTATTGCAGATGATAAACCACGGTTTATGCAGTGGGGCCTTGTTTCTGCTGGTAGGCATTATCTATGAGCGCCGGCATACCCGCTTGATTTCCGAATTTGGCGGCTTGTCTAAGCAACTGCCGGTATTCACCTTTATTTTTACCATTGTAACCCTGGCCACCATCGGTTTTCCGGGATTGAACAGTTTTGTGGGAGAACTCTATATCCTGGTGGGGGCCTATAAGGTAAATATGCTGTACGCTTCATTGGCTACGCTGGGGGTGTTGGTGGGGGCGTTTTATATGCTGTATCTATACCAGAGATTAATTCTGGGTAAAATCACCAACCCCAAAAATTCCCAATTGCGGGATTTGAGCTTCAGGGAAATCATGACCCTGGTGCCCATAGTAGTATTAATCATCTGGATCGGGCTTTATCCGACCCCATTTTTAAGACTTACTGCGCCATCAGCAGAAAACCTGCTGCACATTATGCAGACTCAGCGCTCCCTTGAGCCGGTGGTAGCCCAAAATTCGGTGGCTGAAGCTTCAAATCCACTTATGAGGTGAGAACGTGCAATATAATTTTGTGGTGTTATTGGGAGATATTAAGCAAATTTCCGCTGAAATGGTGATTATTCTCACCATAGTAGTGATAATGCTGATGGACATCTTAGCTCCCAGGGGAGATAAGACCTTATTGGCTTATATCAGCCTCGGCGGAACGTTGTTGGCCGCTTTGGTTTGCTGTACCTGGAACGGCGTTGAGCAAAGTATTTTTAGTGGAGCATTGGTTGTCGACAGATTTGCTTTCTTTTTTAAATTAATGTTGTTTACCATCACCGCCCTTACTCAACTTATGTCTATAAACTATGTGAAATTACGTAACATAAACCGCGGGGAATTCCATGCCTTAGTACTCTTCGCCACGCTGGGCATGTTGATCATGGTTAGCGGTGCCGATTTGTTAAGCATTTACCTGGGATTAGAGCTAAATGCTATCGCTTGTTGCGTCCTGGTGGCCTTTTTACGCCAGAACGTGAAATCCAATGAAGCCGCCTTAAAATACTTTGTGCTGAGCCTGTTTTCCTCCGGCATATTATTATATGGAATCTCCCTGGTCTATGGGGTGACCGGCGAAATAAATATCTATAAAATTGCCCGGTATTTATCCGGCCAGCAAAACGTTTCTCATCCTATGCTCCACCTGGGGCTGGTATTATTAGTGGTCGGGTTTGGCTTCAAAGTAGCTTATGTGCCATTTCATATGTGGGTACCGGATGTATATGAGGGCGCGCCTATTTCAGTGGCGGCCTTCTTATCTTTAGGCCCTAAAGCGGCAGGTTTTGCAGTCCTGGTACGGATTGTCATGGTGGCGGTTTTTACCTTAAAAGTGGAATGGTCAATACTGTTCAGTCTGCTGGCGGTAGTTACTATGACATTAGGGAATCTGACCGCATTATGTCAGGAAAATATCAGACGCCTGCTGGCTTATTCCGGTATTGCCCATGTGGGATATATGCTTATGGGTTTGGTAGCCGCCGCTAATTATCCCCAACTGGGTATCACCAGTGTTATTTTCTATCTGCTTTGTTATGTGTTTTTCAATATAGGCCCGTTCGGCATCATTATACTGCTATGCAATAAGCACAAGATATGCGAGTTTATCGGAGATTTCGATGGCTTGAGTGTACGCTCACCCCTTTCTGCTTTTGTGATGACTATATTTTTATTATCGCTGGCCGGTATTCCCCCCATGGTAGGCTTTGTTGCCAAGTTTCTTATCTTTATGGCGGCCATGAAAGCCGAGCTTTATTGGTTGGTCGCCATCGGAATAATAAACTCAGCTATTGCCATGTTTTATTATCTGCGAATAGTAGTGGCCATGTATGTTCGTGCGCCCAAACCGGGCCTTAAGATCAATGCCTCGCCAAGTTTAACAATTGCCCTGGCCATCATGGTGGGGTTTACCCTGCTTATGGGTATTTATCCGGCGTTGTTTATAGGCTTTGCCCGTTATTCTATCGCCACCTTACTTTAACAGGAAGAAAATAAATGTTGCCCTATTTAGTGATCATTCCAGCCGTAAGCGCCATATTGGTGGCTTATTGTGGAGAGCGGCATATAGGCTGGCGCAATGCCTGGTGTTTGATACCCTGTGCGGCTAATTTTATCATTATATCGCTAATTACTAAAAGTGTAGTGGCGGGAGAGAGATATCTTGTTACCCTGGTGTGGATGCCACCCTTTTCGATTGAGTTTAGCTCAGATGCATTTGCCGTCTATATGGGGTTACTGGTTAGTTTTCTGTGGTTTTTTACCATGATATATTCTTTCGGTTATATGACCGTCCACCACGAACAGGCCCAAACCCGCTATTACACCGCCCTGATGCTGGCTCTGGCTTCCACCATGGGGGTAATATTTTCTTCCAATCTGGTAACTTTATTCATCTTCTTTGAATGCCTTACTTTTTCGGTTTATCCGTTGGTAATTCATACAGAAACGGATGAAGCCTACCAGGCGGGCAGCAAATACGGAGTATATCTGGTCAGTGGGGGCACTATGGTGCTCCTGGCTACGGTGGCCGTTTATGCGCTGACCGGCGGGGCTCGATTTGTGCCTGGGGGTATACCCGCTCTGGCCGGGCAACATAAAGGGATACTGTTTATATTATTTGTTCTGTTTACGGTCGGTTTCGGGTTTAAAGCTGCACTGTTGGGGCTGCATTCCTGGCTGCCTGACGCCATGATTGCCCCTACCCCGGTAAGTGCGGTATTGCATGCAGTGGCAGTAGTAAACGTTGGTTTGTATGGATTTTACCGGGTAATCTACAACGTTTTCGGGATAGAGCTTTACCAGCGAATGAACTTCAGCACCTATCTGGCGATTGCCGCTTCAGTTACCATCATCGTGAGTGCACTGATTGCATTGCGTCAAAATGAAATTAAGCGCATGTTGGCCTTCTCTACGGTTAATCAACTCAGCTATGTTTTATTGGGCATAGTCAGCGTTCAGTTTATCGGCATGTTGGGGGCTATGTTGCATATTGTTTTTCATTCATTTATGAAGATCACCCTGTTTTATGCCGCCGGAATCATTATCGTCCAGACTGGTAATACGAATATTAGTGATATGGGGGGCTTAGCCAGGAAGATGCCCATTACCATGCTGTCCTTCACCGTAGCGGCCATCGGCATTGTCGGCCTGCCGCCGGTAGCCGGCTGGATAAGCAAGTGGTATATAATGCAGGGTTTCCTGCAGCAGTTATCAATCGGCCATATAATCCTGGCGGCGGTGTTCATTTTAAGCAGTATTATAGAATTGGGTTATTTCACCCCGCCCATCTATCTGGCCTATTTCGTAGACAGGGAAAAGCAAATCCCTAAGGCAAAATTGGGAAGTGAGGCCCCCTTGACTATGCTTATTCCTATGGTGATTGTGGTCTGCATTGCCTTGTTTTTCGGTATATGGGGATCATTACCTCATTGGCTGGCTAAGCCGGCTTTGATGGGGCTTTTGGGTCAGAATTTTTAAGAAAAGGTAAACCTGCCATGCCAGAATTCAGCGTCAGTTACTTACCATTATGGGCGGTGATTCTACCTCTGTTATTCGTCCCGGTATTGCCTTTTTTTAAGGAAAAGGCGTCCAATCGGCTTACTGTGGTGGTAACCATAGCGGATTTTATCCTGATAGCAAGTATGTATCCTGCCATTAGCCAGGGCAAAAAATATTTGCTGCTTGTAGATACCGGACTTCAGCTTAAAATATCTTTTATGGCGGATGCTTTGAGTGTCTTAGTCGGCTTAATATCAATCACAGTGTGGATGCTGACCAGTATTTACGCCGTAGAATACATGTCTCACGAACATGCCCAGGGGCGTTACAACATATTCTCTCTGCTGTCTCTGACGGGTATGTTGGGGGTAGTATTCACCGGCAATCTGTTTACCCTGTATCTCTTTTTCGAACTGCTCAGTGTGGCCTCTTATGTGATGGTAATTCATGAAGAAACGCGGGAAGCCATACAGGCCGGTTTCATCTATTTGTTCATGGGAGTCTCCGGTGGATTAATTTTATTATTTTCTATTATCATCACTTACAGCATTACCGGCAGTGGGGAACTGTACCAGGTCAGTCAGGGATTAGCTGGTCATCCGCTATTACCTTATATTTTCTGGGGTTTTATCTTCGGTTTTGGGGTCAAGGCTGGGCTGTTTCCAGTGCATGTATGGCTACCCAGCGCTCACCCGGTGGCCCCTTCCCCGGCTTCGGCGCTGCTTTCCGGAGTTATGATCAAGGCCGGAGCCTATGGCATCATCCGCACGATTTATACCATTATCGGCCTGAAAGCTATCTCCAGCCACCACCTGATTATGCTGGCACTGCTGAGCCTGGCAATAATCAACATTGTATTAGGCTCAGCAGTGGCCATCAAGCAAACTGATATAAAGAAAATGCTGGCGTATTCCAGCATTTCTCAAATTGGTTATGTAATATTAGGGGTAGCGCTACTAACTCCCAGCGGAATATTAGGCGGGGTGGTGCATATTTTTAATCATGCTATTATCAAGGGCACCCTGTTTCTGTGTGCGGGAGCCTTTATCCACCAATTGGGGGTGCGTCAACTGGATGAGCTTAAGGGAATCGGTAAACGCATGCCCCTGACCATGCTGTGTTTTACCTTCGCCAGCCTGTCCATGGTAGGTCTGCCGCCGTTTAACGGTTTTATCAGCAAATGGTTTCTGGCTTTGGGAACCTTACAGGTAGCTAAAGCCGGTTCCTATAATATGGGAATTGGAATATTGGCGCTGCTGGTGTTGCTCTTAAGCAGCTTTA
>JAJRUS010000135.1 GCA_024277675.1 bacterium
CAATGGCTGGGGGAGGTACCTTCTCCTGCCTGCCGGCCAGCATGACCGCCGGAGTGAGTATGCTGCGTTATTTAAAGCAACATGCTTCAACGCTATATCCGGAGTTAGCTAAAACCGGCGATGAATTGCGCTCAAAAATTGAACAAGCCTTTGCCCAAAACGGGGTATATGCCAAATGCACCGGAGTTGGTTCGCTATTCATGACCCACTTTCCCAAAGACAAAGCAGTAAAGCTGGATAATCCATATGCGGTTAATTACCTGACCGATGTGGATAAACGGGAGCTGGAATTAAAGGCGCTTCTATTGAGTAACGGCATATATGTGATGCATGGCGGGGGCGCTATTTCCAGTCAGCACAGCCAGGATGATATAGAATTTTTTATAGCCAGATTAGCCGAAATTGCTAAGCGGATGATAGATTGATTTTATTCTGAGAAAACAGCCAATATCTTCTTGAAATATGTTTTTAAGTTTGGTATATTACGTTATAATACTTGACGATAAGCTTTAATGTTTGTGATATAAACATCAACCAGCAATAGCTATTTTTGGCAAAGGAGGTGGTAGCAAGAAGAACTTTAAGATGATAGTGGTGTAACGATAATTGTAGTAAATGTAATGCATTTGAATGAATGGAGGAGAGCAACTAATGAAAAACAAGTGGTTAGGTTTAGGGCTGGTAGTGGCCCTGACATTTATTTTCGCTATCCCTGCCAGTTGGGCGCTGGATAAGGGGCCGGAAAAAATAGACATCAATGCCCAGAAGCAATATCCAGATATTGTTTCCCATAAAGATAAAAAAAGCCTTAAAGACTTTCCCCACCATAAGCATCAGGATGAATTTCTAAAGGGGAATTCAAAATACGCAAAATTTAAGTATACCGACGACTATACCTGCGCCGCCTGTCATCATACCAGTAAAGCTGGCGAGCAACCAGTAGCTTGCCTGAAGTGTAAAGATCTTAACAAGATGATCGATAAGGTTAGTAAAGGCAAGGGGATTAAGAAGTTTCAGAATATGTATCATATAAACTGCCGCGATGCTTGTCATGCTGCAATGCAAAAAGCTGGCAAGAAAACCGGCCCCAGCAAGAAGGGTGGCGGGAAGTGTAAAGGCTGCCATAGCAGGAAGAAGAAGTAACCATATACGCTGTGGTTTTCTATAATATTTGAGGGTCGGCAATTTATAGTGCGTATTTTTAAAGCCTATGAATTGCCGACCCTCTTTTTTTATAAACGAAAAGCTTTAAAATAGCGCCTTAAACTCCCTTCCTCGCTGCGGACTCCAAAGTCCGACAAGCTTCCTGGGCATAATTTACCCCCGCTATAAATTCTGTAATCTAAACCCAAGCAGCCGAATGTGGCAGAGAAGTCCTTTCTTAATGTCCACCTATGGCACAAGCGCCACAATGACAGCTTGCCTGCTGCCTGTTATCTTAAATAATTTTAACTGCACAAAAACGTAACTCATTGAATAAGCGCTATATAGCTGGTTTTTTTAAAACATAGTTTGATTTTAACTCATGGGTATAATAATTGCTATCTATTTAAAAGTTGCCCGGAAATAGAATAATCGGTATAAACCAGGCAAGCGCCTAATCAATGATGTGTAAACCGTTACCGCTAGCTTCGTTTGCTGCCACCTTCTATAGAGTGGCGGCGGGGACTCTATTGTCACGATAGATAGCTGGTAAATTCAACTTTAGGGATAAACGTTTTTTCCGGTTGGGAGGAGGTGATGAGTAGGGATCGAATAACGCTTAATGAAATTATAACTTAATAAACGCAAAGGTTTTTTAAATGAAAGGAGGAAAACCGTAAATGCAGAAAAGATGGTTAAAAATAGGACTTGCGGTAGCGCTATGGGGTATTTTGGTAATTTCCGGAAGCTGGGCGTTGGATAAAGGCCCCGAAAAAATTGATATTAACGCCCAGAAGACAAATCCAGATATTATTACCAAAAAAGACAAGAAGGAACTCCCTGATTTTCTACATCATAAGCATCAGGACGAATACCTGAAGGGGAATTCTGAATACGCCAAATTTAAGTATACCGACGACTATACTTGCACCGGCTGTCACCATACCGATAAAGCTGGTGAGCAACCGGGGGCTTGCTTAAAATGTAAAGATGTCAATAAAATGCTGGATAAAGTGGGCGGGGCTAAGAAGTTTGAAAAGATTTATCACAAAAACTGCCGCGATGCTTGTCATGCTGCGATGCAAAAAGCAGGCAAGAAGACCGGCCCCAGCAAGAAGGGTGGCGGAAAGTGTAAGGGGTGCCATCCTAAGAAGAAATAAGGTTGGATTATAAATAAAAACTAATCGCATGTTTTTATAAGGGCGATTGATTTATAGGCTTTAAGTCTTAAGCGTTATAAATTGGTTGCCCTTATTTTTGGCCCCTCATGTGATATATATGGCATTAATGAAGTCATGATTACCACTTGGAGGGCTTTTTACTTGACACTAATATTACGATATGTAATGCTTATGGTATGTTGATGTGCTATAGATGTTTCACTATTATCTAGCGGGGGAAGCCATGGAAAATTTAATCTATAGGGTCTTAGTCAACAAAAACATGACCCAAGCGGAATTGGCCAGAAGAGTTGGGGTGAAAAGGGAGTATATTAACCGTATCATCAACAGAAAGATTGTACCGACCATTCCCCTGGGAATAAGAATTGCCAAGGCGTTAGGTAAAAAGGTAGAAGATGTTTTCTTTGATGAGATAATCATCTGATTAGCTGAAGCACAAACCAGCCGGGGGTTGGATTAATTACATCGAAACCATTAAATTACCTTTATTAGCTAGCCCCGCCGCCTGCCGTTTACGGGTCTATAACCCCTATGGATGGTAGCGGAGGCTTGCTTTAGGATGCAGATAAATTATATAATTTCCTGTATCTGCACAAAAAATTGCGACATACAGGGTTATTTTTAAGGGTTTCAAGCTCAAAAAGTTTCCTTGTATGTCGCTTTTTGCTTTTCTTATGTCAGGCTACATCCACGGTTCTTACTTCTCCGCCAAAGCCCTTGATCCCATCCCAATCCAATGCATCTTCCTGATGAAAGCCGTTTCCTTTTACCACTATTCGGGGTTTTATTAGATTAATCAGTTTTTGAGGATCATTTTCGGCAAAAATTACTACATAATCCACACAATCCAAAGCAGAAATGATATGCGCCTGTTCCTGAGCCGAGATGAACGGCCCGGCTTGGCGGGCAGTACCAGCCGTACTATTCAAACCTACTATCAAAACATCTCCCAAGCCTTTAGCTTTCTGCAAAAACTTTATATGACCCACCTGCAATAGCTCAAAACAGCCAAAGGTAAATACAGTGGTCTTGCCCTTTATGTTGTAATTATTAACAACACCTTTCAATTCCAGGGGGGGGGTTAGCTTATGATAAGAACTGTGTTGTTCCTCCTCTGCATAATAGAGAATTTCCTCTTTGGTGGTGGTGACGACCCCCACCTTTCCCACCACAATTCCAGCGGCCAGATTGGCTAATCCGGCACTCTGGCTGAAATTTAAACCCGAACAGATTCCCAATCCCATTACTGCCGACACCGTGTCTCCGGCGCCGGCCACATCATATACTTCACGAGCCCGGGCGGGAATATGCCGGGCGGGGCCGGCCTGTTCAAGCAGGGTCATACCATCCTTGCCCCTGGTAATTAAAATGGCTTGTATTTTAAGTTGCTCAAGCAGTTTCTCCGCTGCCTTGACCACCTTTGTTTTATCATCAAGTTCGGTCTGCGAAGCATAACTGGCTTCTTTGAGATTAGGAGTTATTATAGTGGCGCCTGCATATTTATTAAAATCGAGCCCTTTGGGGTCCACGATAACAGGTTTTTTGTGTTTCTGGGCCAGGCCGATAATCTGTTTTAATATAGTTTCAGTAAGCACGCCCTTTAAGTAATCGGAGGCTATTATCCCATCAAACTTATCGATATTATCGGCCACATAATTTATAATTTTCTGCTCCCAATATGGTTCGATCGGGTGGCGATCCTCGCGATCAATACGCAACACCTGCTGGGATAAGGCAAAAATACGGGTTTTCTTGATGGTAAGGCGGTTGGGATTTTCGAATAATCCATCCATATTAACCCCCAGATTTTCAAATTCCCGCTTCAGCAACTGGGCATTAGCTTCACATCCCACCACACTGGCTATATAAACCTTAGCCCCCAAACTGACCAGGTTATTAACCACATTACCGGCCCCGCCCAAGGCATAAGCTTCCCTTTGAACATCCACCACCTGTACCGGGGCTTCAGGGGATATGCGTTCAACATCCCCCCACAGATATTCGTCGATCATCAAATCACCGATAACCAGAATACTGGGTTGGTCAATTTTGTTCAAACAAGTTGTTACGTCTTCTAATTTCATAAGTTTTAGCGCCTAATCAGTTGCTTGAATGTCAATTTTCGACGGGATTAACAGGATGCAACCACCTGCGGTGGAGCAACTTATTATATCGCCTGGCTCCTGTATTCCTTTATCTTATCTATCCTGCTGGGCTACGGTGGGTGTCTTTACCCTACTTCAGTTATAGCCTTAATTTCCTCTACACTAACCGCCCCGGCTCTGATAAGCTGCGGTGGGGTGGTGGATACATCCAGCACGGTGGATTCGCGCGGGTCGCCGGCCGGCCCTCCATCAATGATAAAATCCACCTGCTTGCCAAAATACTCTATTACCTGTCGGGCGCTTAAGGAACTGGGCTGACCCGATGGATTAGCGGATGAGGCGGTGATGGGTAGCTTGGCTAATTGAATCAACTCCCGGGCAATAGGGCTATCGGGCAGGCGAATACCAATTTTACTGGATTCACCGATTTTAAAGCTGGCGATCTCGGCTGAGGTCTTAAAAATCAGGGTCAGCGGTCCCGGCCAGAATTTATCTATCAATTTATAAACTATGGGATTAATGTCTGTTACCAACTGGCTTAGCTGCTGTTTATCATTAATGAGAATAATCAGCGGCTTACTTGATTCCCGTTTTTTTAACTCAAATACCCTTCCTACGGCTTTATCGTCAAAGGGATTGACCCCCAAACCATAGGTGGTGTCGGTAGGGAAGGCTACCACGCCGCCTCCCAGGATTATATCCACGGCTTCCTGCAACAGGTATGCTTCAGGTTTATCCGGGTCGGCTGCTATACTTTTAGGACGCAACTTCTTTTAACACCTCTATTATTTCCGAAGCAGAAAAAGCTATCCTTTGTTCCATAGTGGCTTTAAGCCGGCTTAGTTTTTCTTTCAGATAAGGGTATTTAAGGGCTAAAATCTGGGCGGTTAATATGGCCGCATTTATGGCCCCTGATGCTCCCACCGCCATAGTAGCCACCGGCACTCCTTTAGGCATCTGGCAGATAGACAATAAGGAATCCCAGCCCGTAAGCGGCGAAATGGCCACCGGCACTCCAATTACCGGTAAAGTAGTATGTGCGGCTATGATTCCCGGCAGGTGAGCCGCCCCGCCGGCGCCGGCAATAATAACCTCCAGCCCATTCTGCCCGGCTGTTTTTGCAAACCGGGTGGTTTGCTCTGGTGAGCGATGGGCGGAGAGGATGTGTAATTCACACTCAATATTAAACGCCGCCAATAACTCCCTGGCAGCCTCAAATATCGCCAGGTCGGATTTACTGCCTAAAACCAAGCCTACTTTAGCTGACATAATCTTTAGTTTATCTCCTTTTTTATCTTCTAACTTCCCACCACCGAAACTTGTTCGTCGCACTCAGGGCAGCGGCCACCCTTTACTAAGTTGTTCAAAACCCGGTAGCCGTCACGAATAATAAGCGCCTCGCCACAACCGGGACAAAATGTATTACTATATTCTCCATCAGTCATATTGCCGATATAGACAAATTTGAGTTTTTCCCGGGCCAATTTACGGGCTTTAAGCAATGTTGCCGCCGGGGTAGCCGGTTGATTAAACTTATACTGCGGATAATAGCGGGAGAAGTGAAGCGGGATATCCGTTCGTAAGTCCGCCAGCCAATCCACCAATTGTACAATTTCTTCCTCAGCGTCATTCAAGCCTGGAATAATCAGATTGGTAATTTCTATATGGCATTGTTCATGAGCTGTTTGGATGGTATCCAATACCGGAGAAACCGACCCGGAGCAAAATTTGCGGTAAAATGCATCATTTATCGATTTAAGATCAATATTCATGGCATCGATATAAGGAAGTAGCTCTCGCAGGGGAGCCTGGTTTACCTCCCCATTGGTTACCAATACATTTTTAAATCCCTCGGCCTGTATTGACCTGGCGGTATCCAGTACATATTCATACCATATAAAGGGTTCATTATAGGTATAGGCAATCCCCAGCGAGTGGTGTTGGCGGGCCAATGCCACCGCCACTTCAGGGCTTATGGTTTGCGTAGGCGCCGTGGTTTGAGATAGTTGCCAGTTCTGGCAAAATCCACAGCTTAAGTTACAGCCGTAAGTACCAAATGAGAGGATGGAGTTTCCGGGATAGAAATGATATAAGGGTTTTTTTTCTATAGGATCATTAGCAATCGAGGCTACTTCGGCATAAATAAGGCTATACAGCGCCCCGCCGATATTCTTCCGCACCCGGCATACGCCGAGCTTTTCTTCTCCAATCACACAGCCCTGAGGACACAACCGGCACTTAATGTGTTTATCTTCCAACGGTTGATAATAAAGTGCCTCTTTCATGCTGGTTTGCGGATTAATTTTAATGTCTGGTATAGGGTTAGAAATCCCGGTCTATAACATAATCCGAAATGGTTAAGAGCGCTTCAGAGAAGGTTGAATCATCAAAAAAGCTTAAGTCGTCCTTGGCCTGCTGTATATATTTAGCCGCCAGTTGTAATACATAATGCTTGCTCTCGTATTTTTCCAATAATTCCTTAATATAAGACATATCGACCGGATTGCCGTTTGCATTCTGAAAAATCTGCTTGATACGTTCCGTTTCCGTTGCGTTGGCCTGCTTAAGCAGATGGATTAAGGGCAGCGTAATATTTCCTTCTTTAACATCGTTCCCCACCGGTTTACCCAGCTTTTTGGGTTGAGCGATAAGATCAAATAAATCATCTATCAATTGGAAGGCTATTCCCAAATTAAGCCCAAAACCAGCCAGGGCTTTATCATGGGAGTTCCCCTTCTTTCCCAGCACGCCTCCAATCTGACAGCATAAAGCGAACAGGGCTGCGGTTTTACTGCCGATAACCGAAAAATACTCTTCTTCGGTAACATTAAAATCCCGGCACTTAAAAGTTTCCAGCAATTCCCCATCAACAATAGACCTTATGGTGTTAGCCATCAGTTCCAGTATTCGGGGCTGATTTTTCTCTACTACCAGCAGGCTGGAGGTTGAATAAAGATAATCCCCCACCAGAACAGGTAACTTGTTACCCCACAGGCTGTTAGCCGAAGAAGTACCCCGCCGGGTGGCAGCCTCATCTACTACATCATCATGCAGTAAGGTAGCGGTATGTAAAAGCTCTACTACTGCGGCATAAACTACGGAATCCTTATCCTGATAATCGCACAATTTACAACATAGGAGTACCAGCACCGGACGGATTCTTTTGCCCCCACTTCTACATATATGTTCACTTATCTGAGAAATTAAAGGATTCCGGCTCGCCAAATGACGACCAAGCTCCCCTTCCAGAATTTGTAATTCCTCACTTACCAGTTGAGAGACTTCTTTATATTGCATCCTTTAGTATATTCTTTTGGAAGGAAAGTTTAGAGTGAATTTTAATTTATTAAAATTATCACACAAAGATTTTGTTGTCAAGTCGACAACGCCCTGAGTCGTGGACACTTTTGTGATGTTTCGGTTTGTCCTCAAGCCGAAACATCACAAAATAGTAATACTATATTTTGTCGGTAGCCGTCAGGTATTTTTCCGCCAACGAGGCGGCTACCGCTCCATCCCCCACCGCAGTGGATATCTGGCGCACTATTTTACTGCGTACATCGCCGGCGGCAAATATTCCCTCGCAGGAGGTACGCATTTGCTCATCGGTTATGATGAAGCCCTGCTCATCCAATTTCAGTAAATCACGGATAAATTCCGTATTGGGTCGCAGCCCCACATAGACAAACATCCCATCTGCTTTCAGGCTGCTTAGTTTGTTAGTTTTTACATTTTTCAGCACCACTTTTTCCAGCTTTTGTTCGCCCACTACTTCTTCCACCACTGTATCCCAGATAAAATCAATTTTGGGATTATCAAAGGCTCTTTGCTGGATAAATTTTTCGGCTCTCAAGGCGTCCCGCCGGTGAACAATGCTGACCTGTGAGGCAAAGCGGGTAAGAAAAACCGCCTCATCCACCGCCGAATCACCGCCGCCAATTACCAGTATTCTTTTATCCCTGAAGAAAGCCCCGTCACAGGTGGCGCAGTAAGAAACCCCCCGTCCCCGCAGCCGGTCTTCTCCGGGAACACCCAGGGTAGCCGGAGCCGCCCCACTGCCAATAACTATTGAGCCGGCATTTATAGCTCTTTCAGTCAGTTTTAGTTCAAACCCGGCCCCGGTGGTCGTTATTTCCTGGACATCATCCGTAATGATGGGTAATTCCAGTTCTTCCAGTTGTTGTTTCATTTTTTCCATTAACGCAGGGCCGGAGATACCACCGGGGAATCCTGGGTAATTTTCCACCAGATAGGTAGAGTTTACCTGTCCCCCGATTAGGGCTTTTTCAATAAGTACCGCCTTAAGCCCGGCCCGCACAGCGTATAGACCGGCAGTTAAACCCGCCGGGCCGCCACCGATAATAACTATATGATAATCAGACATTTTTTATTTTTCCCCTATAAAATAAGGCTGAATTATAAACAAAAACCCCAGGGAAGCTAACCCCGGGATATAATTTTAACCTACGCAAACTATTCGGTCATTATATAAGTAACAGTTTAATATCATTAAATAGGTCGGTAACTTGGCTGTTTCCAAAATTTAGCTAATTATAGCGGTAATTTGAGAAACTTGTCAAGTGATTTCGGCCTGAGTTCTGGAGAGTTTTGCTTCTGTCAATTTAGATACTTCGGCTTGTCCTGAAAGTCGAAACGCTCATGTATAGTTGAAGTCAGGCAGCCTGCTGAAATATCAAAGCTCAAATGATGGGGTTGTCGCTTAATTCAGTTTTTTAAAAAAGGGGCGAAAAAACCCCTTAGCAACCAATTTGCATTTCTACAACATCTCAATTTTTCGCTTGATTTGTGTTTATTATCCCTGTTTTTTATTTAATCTTTGGCTTTTAA
>JAJRUS010000136.1 GCA_024277675.1 bacterium
CAGCGCAATCAGCTCCCGCAGGGCGCCGGCCATCCCGGCTATTCTTTTCTCATTCAAGCTTAACCGGTCAATCATGGCCGGGGACATGCCCTTTTCTTTGCCGGCCGCTGCCACATCTTTTTCATTAGCCGCAATAATCTGCTGCTTATTATCCTCTAAAGCTCCTGCCATGGCCATAAGCGCCTGGTTTTTTATAGCGGTAGAGGTTACCGCCAATTTACGTGAAGCCTGCCTCGCAACCCTGGCTTGTTTAGTTATTTGTTGTTTTATATCCATTTTGCTCCCTAATAGCTATCCATAGCTTATAGCACCAGCCTGTTTGCAATCCTTACCGCTTCACTGGCTGAAGCCCCGTAATCATCCGCTCCGATTTTATCGGCAAACTTCTTTGATACCGGGCCGCCGCCGATCAGCACCACATATTTATCCCGCAAGCCTTTTTCTTTAAGTAAATCCACCAGCCCCTGCATACTATCCATGGCGGTCGTCATAAGTGTCGACATAGCGATAATTTTAGCCCCTGTCTCTTCAGCTTTCTCGATAAATTTCAGCGGCGGCACATCCCGGCCCAGATCATATACCTCAAAGCCGGCGGCTTCCAGCATAATCTTAACCAGATTCTTGCCGATATCATGGGTGTCTCCCTGAACCACCCCGATCACCACTTTAGCTCTATCCCCCGCTTGATCAAATTTAATATATGGTCTAAGTACATCCAACCCCGCATAAAAGGCATCCGAGGCAATCAGCAGCTCCGGGATAAAGCACTCGCCGGCCTCATAATCACGGCCCAGTTGTTCCATGGCCGGCCCCATACCCTGCCTGATTACCACCACCGGATCTATGCCTGAGTCAATGGCTTGTTGACAAATATGCTGCGCCCGGTCATCATCTCCATCTGCCACCGCAGCCTTTAGCCCTTCCAAAAGCGTATCTTTATCGGTCATCTATTCCTCCCGATATAATCAAATTAATATGCCCCAAATTCTCTGGCGGCTTCCAGCATGGCATCCACACTCTCCTGCGGAGTAACCGCCGGCAGGTTACAGGCCGGCATCAGCACGAATCCCCCGGGAAGCTCTTTGCCCTCGTCTATACAACGCTTGCACTCCTGTTTCACCTCTTCAGGGGTGCCGGCAGCCAGAATCTCAGTGGAGACGTTTCCGGCAATAATATAATCCTCGCCAAAAAAATCGGCGGTATCTCTTAAGCTCATGATATTACCGATAGTAATAATTGAGCGGGGAGGAATGGGGATATCCCGCCAATACTCCAAATTACCGCGATGATCGCCGCAGATATGCTCGATGCACAATTTAATACCCCGGGAAAGCAAGTGCTCATGTAACTCCCTGGTATATGGCTGAAAAAAATCCTTGAAGTGCTTCGGGGAAATAAGCTGGTTGGACTCAATCGGATAGCCTAAGTATACAGTGCAGTTTTCCGCCCCGAACTCCTCTGCAAACCAATCAGTAGTGGCCTTAAGATAATCGGTGGCCTTGCGCATAACCTCATGCAACTGGCCCGGATGCTTTAATATCCATTTGAGCATATCTTTTTTACCGATAATAGAAGCGGCACAGTTGCCTGGTGAAACCAGGTACACCATGGCCCGCCCACCCTTCTGCCGCATGATTTGACTGAACTCAAATACCAACTGCATAATACCATTGCCACGCGGATCGGGAACCGCAAGCTGGCTTACTTCTTCGGGTGATTGTATAGGTGTTTTAAGCACCTGCGGAGTTTGCGACTCATTATCAAAAGGAAATTTTATCTCCCCGCCAAAATCCCAGGCACCATAATCGGCCCAACCATAAGATGGGCCGCCGTCTAAGCCCGGATGTCGTGCTCTAAGCTTAGCATCGGCCTCCACCGCCTTCGCCGGATAACGGTAAAAATCACCCCGGCTGATACCGGCAATCCTGGCTGAATAGCCCTTGGAAAATGGAATCACCGGCACCCGGTCAATCGGCTTTTTCTGAATCAGCCGCATCATCCGCTCTTTAGGCGTCATTTTGTCCTGGAACATAGTTTGTCTCCGTTTTGGTTAAAAATATCTACCTTTTAAATTGTCAGACTCTTTTAGTTATGTAAAGTTGACTACTCCTATCGGGCGTTCAACGGCAAGGCTCTCTCGGTGGAGTTTAAGCCGTTCAATTTCGTGTAATGTATCTGCTGTGAGGTAGCTCTCCCCACAATGGGGACAACTCATCACCGGAACATTCTCTATTACCAGCAGACCTTTACCCTTACCATATGTCCTGGCAAGCTTGCGCATGCGCGCCCCCTCTTGGCCACAAATATCACAAATCATCTGACACTCTCCTACATTTACGGTATGTATACAGTGATAATGACCAGCATCCCGGTTGGACTTAACTTGGCCACTACTTCTACCCCATTGCCGCCGACTGTTTTCCCTCTGATACAGTATTTCCATTCGGTGGTTATCTTATCCTGCCGGCGTTCCAATACCTGGCCGGTAAGGATACCACGTTCAACATCATAAATGGTCAACTCATCGTTGTCCATCTC
Source organism: bacterium (assembly GCA_024277675.1). GTDB lineage: Bacteria > SZUA-182 > SZUA-182 > SZUA-191 > JAJRXT01 > JAJRUS01. The sequence goes on from JAJRUS010000136.1 coordinate 2,539, forward strand.
TTCTTCTGCGTGGAGCGTCATCACATACCGCCGTTTGCGAATCTTCTCCCTCATCCGTTTCAAAATACGCTCAAACACAGTTATCCTCTGGATTAACTATCGCTCTATCTTCTACCTGGCTGAATAGCCCTTGGAAAAGGGAATTGCCGGCACCCGGTCAATCGGCTTTTTCTGAATCAGCCGCATCATCCGCTCTTCAGGCGTCATTTTGTCCTGGAACATGATTTATCTCCGTATTGGTTATAATTACTACGGTCTATTGAATTCCTCTATGGTAAGGCCAGCTTGACGTATCAATTTACGCAGCAAGCCGGGACCAAGTTCATTATATTGAGGTATGGATAATGTCCATTGATAGTCAGGTTTTGTCAGCATCACATGGGAGCCTTTTTGACGAACAGTGGCCCAGCCTGCTCTTTGAAACTTCCGCACTGCTTGTGCCCCTGAGCAGAGTTTTATATTTCTGCTCATTACACAAAAACTTCCACCAGCCGGGCAGGGTCATAAGACTGCTTTGCTTCCATCACTTCAAGCCAGCCTTCAATGGCTTCCTTAATATTGGCAATGGCCTCTTTCTGTGTTTTCCCTTGCGAAAGGCAACCCGGAAGAGCGGGCACCTCAGCTACATAATATCCCGCCTCATCCTGCTCAATTGCCACCTGAAATCTCATGTTGTCTCCTTAATATTGGCGTCAGTAAAAAGCTTGCGTTATCCAAAAGTGGGTAGCCATTAGGTCGTCACGTACGTTTTATTCCGTTGAGCACAAATCTCTTACACTGCTGAGTCACCCTTCCACAACTTGGTAATCTCTTCGCTTAACGATACTAGTCAGCCCACGCTTCTTCACTTCTTGTTTTGTTTTAACGGGCTGTTGCCCAAATCAATTAAACCGAACATACGCCTATTTTTAAGCTGAAACAAAAACTTTGGGTTCAACAAAATCAATTGGTTGTGTTTTTACCAAGATGCATTGAGATGCTATTTTGTGTTTTTTGGCCTTTGGGCAACAACCCGTTAAAACATTGTTTCTTTCCGTATTTGTTAAAGATGTTCATCCTCCCTTTTGGGAATTACCCCCCATCCTTATCTCACCTAAATCTAAGGTCAACCCCATATATTGATATGTTTTTTCTTCGTCTACAATAACCCCCAACAAACCCTTTGGCGTGTAAAATTCACCAGTTATTGTAATAATTTTTGCATTATGTATGTCTCTCTTAACATATTCTAAAATATTTCTCGATATATTTAACTCTTTGAGTCTCCTCATAACTTCATTTGTAAATGTTCGCAAGTCTTTCTCTATTATATATTGAAACAATGTTCTCCCATATTTATCAATTATTTTATAACCATCATTGTTTTTAATTAGCTCACAACCATTTTTTTCTTCAGGAAGGTTATTTTTAATAGTCGCTCCTAAATTTCCGTCTGAATCAAATAATTCACCATTTATAGAATGATTTCCATTATTGTCAACTATTCCCCATAAAACAACTGAGTTGCTTTCATTAGAAAAATAAAACTTATTGCAAAAATTACTTCCAATGTAAAAATAAGTACCGGTTTCAGAATGTGTAAAGTTGGAAGTGGCAAAACTATCTATCCTTCTCCTACTCAACAAAAAGTGATATTGGCTTTTTAATAGCTTGTTAATAATTTCTTTTACTATCTTTTTTCTTTCGTCGAATTGTTTTATGTTATTGCGATCAAGCTTGGATTGTATTTTAAATTCACTGAATTCCTCAACATCAAGGCCAGCCCCTATCTCTTGCAAAAACTTTCTGTTTTCATCCGATCTTGGAGGGGTTGTCATTAGAATTTTTGTCGTAATGTTAGCAAAATTATTCGATTCTTCTATGTCACCGTATACAACAAAATGTATTCCCCTCTTTTTCCCAGCTTTTTTAGCTTGTTCGTTATTGGTAATCGTCTCTATAATTTGACCAGGTCTAAATTCAATTTCAGGACATAATGACTGGTAAGGTTCCCACTCTTTTTCTAATGCTTCTTTAAACCATTTCCCCCCAATAAAGTTTGCTGTTGAAATTACTATCTTATCTTTTGGTGGCTTTATAAACCACGTGGGATATTTCCATAGAAATACTATTGCTAATATAAAAGGCAGCCCTGTATAAACAAACTCTTTTGAGAAAATTATTCGACTACAATTTTTGTGGCCAAAGAAAACACTCCAATACCAAAATACCAGAAAAGAACTAACGGTTGAAGTGATTATTAAAGGATAATTTTTTAAAACATAGAAAACAAATTTCCATAACTTATATAAATATTTTAAAGAAATTGTCATCTAAATCCCCTTCTTTAATTCTTTCAATTTGCTTTGAACAAAAGATTTAGGGGGGTAGAGTTTTTCGAAAATTACACCCTTAAAAGAACCACAGTTCATCTTCTTAGATTTTATATAACATCTTTAATTAGTTCCTTAAGCGAATGGATATCCTCTTGTACCGTTTTCCACAAAATCTCCATATCAACTCCAAAATATTCATGGATCAATTTATTCCTCATGCCTGCCATCTTCTTCCAGGAAACAGTAGGGCACTTGTCCCTAATAGATTTGGGAACCCTTTTGGCCGCCTCTCCAACAACACCAACACTTCTTTATAACTGCATTTACTGTTTTTCTGTCTTTGCTAAAATATTCAAAATCATACCCTTTTGTAAAGTCGGCAATATCATTTACAGAATCTATAATATCCTGAAGATAATCCCTGCAATCTCTTTTGGTCATATAGGGATAGCCTCGTCAAGAATATATTTTCCAATATGCGGTTTTAGTGCTTTTTTAGATACCAAGTCAATCTTTATCCCAAGTAAATGTTCCAGGCGCTCTTCCAAATCCAGAAAATCAAAAAAGCCTATCGGTTTTTCAAATTCAACCAGGATATCTATATCGCTGCCTTTTTTTGACATCCCCTTAACGCAAGAGCCAAAAACCGCTAATTCTTTCACACTGTATCTTTTTCTTAGCTTCGCTTTGTGCCGGGCTAAAATATTTTTTATCTCTTCAAGTGTTTTCATGCTTTTAAGCTGCATTTTATCAGTAATACCCTACTTAATATAATAACCCGAAACCCTCCATTTACCGTCTTCATCCTTCATCGGGGTTACCGTTTCAACGGTGATTTGCCTATGTTCAAAGGCCGTTTTATATTGGATAACTACATATTCCCCAGCCGGCGCACCCGGTAATTTAGTATAATATTTCTTAATCAGCACGGTTCGCCGAACTAATTTGCCCAGCGGTTTTCTGGCTGCATTCAGTGATTGCCGCCACTGCTCCCTGGGCATCGCATTCTTAAAATATACCGCCGCCTCATCCCAGCTTTTACCATAATTTCCGGCATCGACTATAGCCAGCCAGCCGGCGGCTACTTTAAGCGCCGCCGCTTCTTCTTTAGCATGATCTTCAGCGCTAAAGCCGTTGGCAACGCCTGCTAAATTTAATAGCATACCCCCGATTACGACTAAAAGTACCCGCCGCATTTTACCTCCCGGTTATTTTTTAGCCTACCTGCTTGGAATATAGAAGAAAATTGTATACTATTTTTAGATTCCCGTCAACCCGACAAGTCGGGTTTTGTCAAGTCGGGTTTTTGGGTGTTTTGGTTATCAGTTTGCCCGGTGATAACACCAAAACTATTCTAAGTGGAATAGATCGACTAGGAGTCTGTCGGACTTTAGAGTTCGTAGCGAGGAAAGTAAGAAACATAGCCCATTTTTTCGATTATTTGAGGCGAATAGCGTGCCTATTTAACGAAAATGAGCGGGAAAATGGATATGTTTATC
>JAJRUS010000137.1 GCA_024277675.1 bacterium
ATGTTGCCGCTCTGATGATGTCAACTCAACGATATATTTCTTATTATTAGCCATCCTAAACCTTTCAAAGAATTAAAATGACTAATATACAACCTTAAACCGTCAAATGCAAATGGACTACCTACTAGTTTTATCCGGGCATTCTCTGTTGTGAATTGCCAATTGACCTTGGAACCTTTGTTATTCCTACACTCTAGCCATGCTTGTACTTCTTCTCTGACAACTTCAATGTCGGCAATCCTTCTGTTCAGACATTGCCCTGTAAGCACATTCAACTCTGTCTCAGCCATATTCAACCAGCTTCCATGTTTCGGAGTATAGACAAACTCGAATCTCTCCCATAAAGCCTTTGCCTTATCCGGCGGGAAAGTTTCATATAGTGAGCCGGGTGCGTGCGTATTAAGGTTGTCCATCACCAACGTTATTTTTTCCGCCCTTTCGTATTGTCCGGCAATCTCTTCCAGAAAACAGGCCCAGTCCCGTTTGGTTTTCCTCTCAGTTATCGTTATCATACGTTTTCCCGCCAACGGCTCACAGGCAAGAAAAATATTGCACACCCCACAACGCTTGTATTCATAGTCATACATAACCGTCCGTCCGGGCAAGGCCGGAATGAGGGCTCTTGTCTCTGCAATCAGCTGTTTCGGAGACTCGTCCATATATACAACCGGACGATGTAAATCAAACTGACGCTTGTAAACATCCAGCACCATTTCCATCTGGGCAACAAAACCGCCGTTTTGCTCCGGGGGAATTACCCAACCCTTTCGCCGCCAAGGCTTAAGTTCATTTTTTTTAGAACGCGGCGTACCGTTTCGTGAGAGACACCGTCAATATACTTAAGCTCAACCACTCGGTCTGCCAACAATCTCAAAGACCAGCGTGCGAACCCTTTTGGCGGATTACTACAGCTCAACGCAACTAAATGGGCTTCAAAATCTCCGTCTGCTTTTTTGCTGTAGATGCGGCTTGTTTTGCCTCCATTGACAGCTATATCAAGACCTTCTTCGACAAAACGCTTCTTCACACGGTCAATCTTTTTCATGCTTATGTTCAGTACACGGGCTATTTCTTCGTTGATCGAACGTTTTACCTGGAACTCACCTTCATCGCACCCCAGCAAAATCAGTGCGTTGAGAACTTTTTGTGAGTTGTGCCTACCCTTGGAAGTAAGTGTGCCAAGGAATTCGCGTTCCTCTTTAGTAAGTGTTACAATGTATTTCTTCATATCCAATCCTCCTGGGTTGATTATGAAGAAATTATACCACGCATTATGCGACATTACAAGCTTGACATGACACTAGTATCATACCAAGCATAAAATGTCGCATCATTTGGGGGGGGTGCCTCCCAGACCTTAAGAAACCGACAAATTAAAGTTGACACGATACCATTTAGTTGAATTCCTCAAATAGCTCGCCAACCTTTTGCGGGCTATATTCCCGGTCTATTAAGGGTTTACCTTTGAGCACCGACACTAAATCCTCGTATGCCGGTCGTGCTTGCTTATAAAATATGCCGATTGGAATTTTCTCGCCCCACTCTTCGGCTTTTTCATAAGCCGCCGGTTTATTGGAAGTATCCCAATTTATATCCTCCAGCTTATATACCCGGCTCTTATACCACTTAAAGGTATTTAATTTATTAAAACTCACACAAGGCATTAAAATGTCTACCAGCGAAAACCCCCGATAGCCTATAGCCTGTTGAATGACCCCTGCCAGATGTTCAATATCACCGGAAAAACTGCGGGCTACAAAACCGGCATTAAGCGACAATGCGGTGGTTAAGGGATCCAGCATGCTGATTTTAACCCCTTCAGTCTGCACCTTGGTGGTAAATCCCGGCTCACTGGTGGGCGAGGCCTGGCCCTTGGTGAGTCCATAAACCTGGTTATTATGCGCAAGTAAGGTGATATTTATATTTTTTCTTATGGCATGCATAAAATGATTGCCCCCTTCGCCATAGATATCGCCATCCCCGCCCTCAGCCATAACCACCAGTTCGGGATTAACCAGCCTGGCGCCGCTGGCCACCGGAATACTTCTGCCATGCAAGCCGTTAAAAGTATTACATTTCATATAATGCGGCAGCTTGGCCGCCTGGCCGATACCGGAGCAAATAAGTACCTGCGACGGTTTTAAATCCAGGCCACTAAGCGCCTTTTTCAGTGCAGTCAATATCATGAAATTCCCGCAGCCCGGACACCAGGCCGGAGCCACATCATTATCAAAGGGGGTTTGGTTCATAGTTACAATCTTTCCAGGATATAAGCCGCCGTGAAGGGGCGGCCATCGTATTTTAGAATTTTATCATCCACGCTCAGTCCCGTTTCCGCCCGCAACAGTTGAGCCAATTGCCCGGTGCGGTTATTTTCAATCAGAACCTTTCGTTTCACCGCTTTAAAAATACCGGTCACCGCCGCTTTGGGAAACGGCCATACTTGTGGGAAATGAAGCTGGGACACCCGCCGCCCTTGCGCATTAAGCCTTTGCACAACCTCGCTTATCACTCCACAGGTAGACCCCCAGCCAATAAGCAGTAAATCAGCCTCAGCCGCACCGCTTAAAACCGGCGGCTCAAGCTCAGCCATTATACCCTGATACTTCCGTTCCCGTTTATCCACCATATTTACACGCATATCCAGGTCTTCGGTAAGATGACCGTCTTCGGTATGCTCGTCGCTGTCGGTTACCACCAGCTGCCGGCTTTTACCGGGGATTAACCTGGGTGAGATACCCGAAGCGGTGATTTTATGCCGCTGGTACTCCCGGGCGACTTCCGGCGCTTCTTTGGCAAAATACTTGTCTATTTTCAGGGCTGATAAGTCAAAGGGTTCGATGTTACGATAGCTGTCGGCTAGATGTTGATCGCTTAAGATCAATACCGGGATTTGATACTTATCCGCCAGGTTAAATGCTTTGTGGGTTAAATAAAACGCCTCTTCCGCCGAACCCGGGGTGAATATAATCCGCTGAAACTCGCCATGCCCGGCATGCAGCGCAAATAACAGGTCGCCTTGTTCGGTACGGGTGGGTAAACCGGTGGCTGGGCCGGGGCGCTGAACTAAGGCAATCACCGCCGGGGTCTCGGTTATACCGGCTAAGCTGAGCGCCTCGGTCATCAGTGCAAAGCCGCCGCCGGAAGTAGCCGTCATAGCCCTGGCGCCGGCATATGAGGCCCCCAACACCATGTTTAAGGCGGCCAGCTCATCCTCGGCCTGCTCTACTATGATATTAAAATCCTGCTGCTTCCCGGCCAGATACACCATAATACTGGTAGCCGGAGTCATGGGATAGGCCGCAAAAAAATTGCAGCCGGCGGCCAGAGCGCCCAGGGCAATGGCTTCATTACCATTAATCATTAATCTGGGAGTAGTAACCTGCGGTTTTAGTTTATGCACAAACCGGGAGGCGTAATTAGCTTCAGCATATTGATACCCCGCTTTTGCAGCTTTTATATTAGCGGTTAAAGTTTCCGGTTTTTTCTTAGAAAATGATGCATAAAGCAGCTTCTCCAATGGCTTAAAATCATACCCTAATAATCCCAAAGCCGCCCCACTGGCCACCGAATTGACAAACACCTTCTTTCCCCCGGCTTCAACTGCCAGTTTTTCCAGCGGGATATTGAATCGGCCGCTCAGCGCCACCGGAGGCGCTGATTTATCAGCATCATAAATTATGCCGCCGCTATCTTTCAGCTCGGCCTGATGCTCGGCAATCGATAATTCATCTAAAGCTATTAACAAATCTACTTTATCTGTAGCAGCAAATACGGGATTAGCAGCTACCCGGATTTGAAAAAAATTATGCCCGCCTCGAATGCGGGATTGATAATCCTGATTTGAAAAAATATGATAGCCGCCACGCGAAAATATTTTACTCAAGATATAGCCGATAGTCTGCATACCCTGCCCCGCCTGCCCACCGATTTTTATGTTAAAATCCAGCATAAACCGTTTTCCTCTAACTATAGGAAGTTATACACCTATATAGCCAAACACTTAAGCCCCCCCTGCCCGTCGCCCCTCCCTGTTTTGGTACTCACAACTTTCATGTTTTTGACAGGCTAACTATACACAATATACCCATTAATACAACCTGTAAAGCATAAAATAATGGGGGTGTCGCCAATAAGGGGACATTATGCAAAAAGTCGTTAATATATAGTTGTAATAACACGATATGCCTGATATAATATGCATGTAACTAACACACACAACCCAGGAGGAGTTACATGCTAAAGAAAGAGACCGGGC
>JAJRUS010000138.1 GCA_024277675.1 bacterium
CCGTACTCCTGGGAGGCATGTACTTCATACCCGGAATCTATCTGGGCTGGTTCCACATCCAGGTACCGCTGAAACTCCAATTCGAATATTACTATAAAGCGATACTTAATATTTTTATCTGGATCTGCAAGACGCCGGTCTACGCCTTTGGTAATCTGGTGGATCGGCTTGTCTCCTGGTTTATGGTAACCATCTGGCTGCCGATTAGTGACCCTGCCAGCTTAACCAAGGCAATAGATAAGCAGGTAGTAGAACCATATCTGACACTGGATGAACCCTGGGATGAACAGGGAGTCCGGGCATATATGACAGCTTGCGAATTGGCCAAAGAGGTTGATGTCCGCGCGGTAGACGGGCTTGTAAATGGAGTAGCCGTCGGGGTGGGTGAAATTGGCACCTTAAGCCGTCGGACTCAAACCGGCTTAATGCAACAATATGCTTTTAGTATAGCTGTAGGATTATTGATATTAATTTCATTGTGCATATTTTATTTTAGATAGATGGTTTTTTCGGAGTAAGCTATAAATGCTGGAAACTATTTCCTATCAACAAAATATAGGCTTTCCCTTACTTAGCCTGGTAGTGTTTTTACCCATGGCAGGGGCAATACTGCTGTTATTTTTTAAACCCCGGCATCAGCATGCTATTCGTTGTTTTACGTTTATTGTAACCATGCTGGATTTTCTGGCGTCCTTATGTCTGCTGTTTAACTTCCGGCAGGGTGTAGCCCAAATGCAATTTGTGGAGAAGCTGGAATGGATTCCGGTTATTGGCGCCAGTTATCATGTGGGAGTGGATGGTATCAGCCTGTTATTGGTGTTGCTTACCACTTTTACCGGAGCGATTGTGGTGCTGTCTACCTGGAAGGCTATAGATACCCAGGTAAAAGAATTTATGATCTGTATATTGTTGATGCAGACCTTTATGATGGGGGTATTTGTCTCACTCGACATCTTATTGTTTTACCTGTTCTTCGAGGCGCAGTTGCTGCCCATGTATTTGATTATTGGTATTTGGGGTGGTGGACGGCGGATATATTCTTCTTCAAAATTCTTTATATATACCCTGGTAGGTAGTTTGCCGATGGTGTTGGGCCTGTTGGGTATATATTTTAATTACCATAATTATGCGGTAGTCCATAATTTTTCTGCGCATTATACCTTTAATCTGCTGGAACTATTTCAGGTGCCCATAAATCCCCAGTGGCAGGTATGGATTTTCTGGGCCTTGTTTTTGGGATTTGCCATTAAAATCCCCATGTTTCCTTTTCATACCTGGTTGCCGGATGCTCACACTGATGCGCCTACCGCCGGTAGTGTAATCCTGGCGGGTATTATGCTGAAAATGGGTACTTATGGTTTTGTACGTTTTTCCTTGCCGTTATTGCCACAGGCCACCTATCGGTTTGCGCCTGTAATGTTATTGTTGTCAGCCATCGCTATTATATATGGGGCCTGGGTGGCCATGAGACAGCAGGACATGAAAAAACTGGTGGCTTATTCAAGTGTAAGCCATATGGGCTATATTACCTTGGGCATCTTTGCTGTCACGGTTAACGGCCTCACGGGCGGGGTGTTGCAAATGATCAACCATGGTTTGTCCACCGGGGCCTTGTTTTTACTGGTAGGGTTGATATATGAACGGCGCCATACCAGGATGATAGAGGACTTCGGGGGGTTGTTTAAACAATTACCCATCTATACCACTTTCTTTGCGATTACCATGTTCTCTTCTATGGGAGTACCGGGCTTAAACGGTTTTGTGGGGGAGATATTGATTTTAGTGGGTATTTATCCCGTAAGCCCCTTATATACTACAATAGCAGTGTTGGGAATATTGGGGAGCGCCGGTTATTTATTGTGGTTGTTCCAGCGGGCATTTTTGGGTGAGATCACCAAACCGGAAAATAAGCTGCTTAAGGATTTAAATTTCCGGGAGATTATGACTTTGTTGCCCATCGTGGTGTTAATGTTCTGGATAGGGCTTTATCCTACGCCGTTTATCAATATTATTGAACCTTCGGTAGCACAGTTGGTCAGCCAGGTAAACTCCCAACAAAACATCGCAATTATTGAAAAGCATAAAGATGCTGAGCAAAAACCACCAGAAAAGCTGAGTCAGCATAAGGAAGAAACCAGGCAATCGCCTGGATTGATTATGCGATAGGTGGTCACTGCTAAATATCGCCCCCTGCCACCCTGGGGGTGGAAGCGGAGGCTTACTTTAGAGTGAGACGGATTATACTAATTTACTATACAGGAACAAGTTAATGAACAGCGTTCAGTTATTAACTGATACTATAAGCTTATTACCGGAGTTGGTGCTATTGGCCTTTGGCCTGTTGATACTGGTATGGGATTTTTGTTTCCCTCATGAGAGCAAGTCTCAACTACTATTCATAGGTTTAATCGGGATTGTGCTGGCTGCATTTTTTAGTTTGAATCAAGCCGGAGTAACCCGACAGATATTTGCCCACCAATTATCCATAGATTACCTCACCCTATTCTGTCGCTTGATCTTTTTAGCCACGGCGGCTATGGTGTTTCTAATATCTTTTAACTACTTACGGGTGCAGGGAGCAGAGCGGGGCGAGTATTATGCGCTGCTGTTATTTGCCACCGCCGGGCTTATGATAATGGCTGCCGGCATTTCTTTTCTGAGCATCTATCTGGGGTTGGAACTCACCGCTATTTGCTCCTACATCCTATGCGGATTTCTGGTTCGGGATAACCGGTCGGGTGAAGCCGCTTTAAAATATTTTGTGTTGGGGCTGTTCGCCTCAGGCATTATGATGTATGGCATTTCTCTGGTCTATGGGGTTAGCGGGAGCATTTATTTACATGAGATTGGTAAAGCGTTAGCCGCTACTTCTAATTATCCGCTAATATTGACTGTGGGTATGGTACTGTTAATAGTGGGGTTTTGCTTTAAAATAGCGGCAGTTCCCTTTCACATGTGGGCGCCGGATGTGTATGAGGGAGCGCCGACGCCGGTGACTGCCTTTATGTCGGTGGGTCCCAAAATAGCGGCCTTTGTGGCTATGTTGCGGGTGCTCTTGGTGGCGCTGTTTCCCTTAAAAGAGCAATGGGGATTTCTGTTCGCAATTATAGCGGCGGTTACCATTACCCTGGGTAACATCATGGCGCTGCGCCAGGAGAGCGTAAAACGGATGCTGGCTTATTCCGGTATTGCCCATGTCGGTTACGCCTTAATAGGAGTTGTGGCTTGTGTTACTTCTCCGGATATAGGGGCTGCCAGCGTGTTGCTTTATTTCATGTTATATTTCCTGGCCAATATGGGCGCTTTCGGCGTGCTTATCTTTCTCTGCCGGCAGGGTAATATAGGCGAAACCTATGAAGATCTTAAGGGCTTGGGTAAGGTTTCTCCGATGGCGGCGCTGCTTATGACGGTCTTTATCCTGTCGCTATTGGGTATACCCCCTACCGGTGGCTTTATAGGTAAATTGTGGGTGTTTGCGGCGGCGGTTAAGGCGGATATCATCTGGTTGGCTGTGGTGGGGTTGGTTAATGCCATCATTTCCGCCTATTACTATTTGAATGTATTGGTAGTTATGTATATGCATGAACCCTCTCCAGAGACCCAACCGGTTAATTCGTTTAGCTTGATGATGGCGCTTTCCATAATGGCTTTGGTTACAATTTATATGGGAGTATGGCCCAATATATTCTTTGATCTGGCTCAAAAATCACTGGTTGCTATACTCTAGGAGGCCTGTCGGACTTTAGGGTTCGTAGCGGGGAAAGGTTCGTAGCGGGGAAAGGGAGGAATTCAAGCGAATAACCTGGAAATGGAAGCACCGTTCTCGCACAAGGTGGTTAATTAGCTGATTTTCTTTAATTGTGACAAAAGTAAATTTCAGAGCAATCTCCAGCAGGATGTCTGTGTTGCCCCTATTCTCGGGGTGAGCAACATTCACATTCAAATACTTAGTAATTTATCCCATTTATAATCATATCTATCCCATATATGCCATAATCGATTGATTTATGTGGCGTATCGACCATATTTCAGCTTACCGATAATTCTCCATCCGGTTACTTATTAATATAATTAATCGATTGCCTGTCTTGGGTTTCCTGGCTATCCGCTTAAGTTCTCAGCTTAAGCGGAACAATCCTTGCTTTAATAAAAATAATTAACCAATAATTTAAATTAATTGTGGAGGAAAGCCATATCATGAATACGGTAAAAAAGCTCAAAGCAACCATTGATGAAGAAGTACCAGCCAGGAAAGTTACTAAGCCGAAGAAAGAAGAAGCCTCATCTTCTATTAATTCTCTCCTTCTGATCAGGCTAGGGGTGGGGATTATATTTCTGATGGTGATATTAATGTATTTCTTTTTTTCGGGATAGCTGTGAAAGTTCTTTCTGCAAAACTCCTTATTTATAATAGTTTTTTATCAGCTCTAACGGAGCTTGTCCCTCCTGGGGTACATAAGCCAGGTTAACCCCTTCAATTTTGGACATAATCTGTAATATCTGCTCCAACTCAGGGGTCGGTATGTTTTGCCCGCTTTTCCAATCTTTGACTTGAAATTTCAGCCATACTTTATTTGCATTGCCCACTATCCTGAGCATCTCTTGTACCATCTCGCGGAAAACCTTAAGAGCAAGCTTCGGAGTCAATCCCCGTTCCCGTTGTAACTGGCGATGATAAGCCATCAAAGCATAATAATCAAAGTCGTAATTTAAAGCCGCTTTAAGGTCCTGCGACAGCCAGGCCAAAGCGTTGTCCGGTTCCACCACTGTTTCATAATACAGGTTGAGCGCAAACTTTATTTGCGGTTTCACCCTACGGGCATTAGCCATTAAGTTTTTAGCCAGCTCAAGTAAGCGTTTATTTTTCCACCTGCTCCATTGCCAGAACTTTTTACTATAACCGGTGGCCACATATTTCCCATCTCTTTTCGAAATACCCTTGTAGAATTCCGAAGGGACCAGTTTGACCCCATTGTCTCGTTGAAAAGCAGCCTGCGCTTCCCGGCTGAATCCCTCGGTATTGCGTAATACCAGATCGTCCTGAAACATGATACCGTCAATATTACAAGCCGCCAGATCTCTATAAAGGTCAGCCAGATAATATCGCACCGGTCGCTTGAATGGATCTAACTCGTCTGTTTTATATATGATATTATTGCCCAGATCATAACCGCTGCCTTGTAACTCCGGTTCCTGGGTAATCTTCCAGTCACAACGCAGCGTGGTCATTAAAGCAAACAGCTTAAATCCATGCTTATGGGCCAATTCACTAATCGGGGTTAGCAGGTCATCTACTAGGGGCGCATGCCGGGTATTGAAATAGACTCCCGTCCGGGCCTTCACTTTAGCCAGCTTATGCGGACGGTCGCCTATGTTCTGGAATACCCTGAGGATGATGGTATTTACTCCAGCTTGTTTAAGCCGGATAAATGTCTGCTCCAGTTGCTTAAAGTTACTGTCTTGTATCCACAAAAACTGGGCGGCCAATAACCGGCCTGGTTTTTCCTGGGCGGCAACCGGTAGGGTTTTAAAGACAGCAACCGATGAGGAAAGTAAACTAAGCAGAAGTAATGCCTGGAAAATGTTATGCTGTTTTTTGCGTTTCATTTTTCCCTTGCCCAAACCCGGACTACTTTCTTCCCAAACGATTTAGCTCTTCCTCATACAGCTTGCGATACATAATATCCCATTCGCGACTGCCCTCGATTATCGTCCGGGAATAACTGGCTAATTTATCTCTGACTGACTGTGCTACCAGATCGTCCACCTTCAGTTCTTCAGTTATTACCCGCACCACCTCAAGCCGCACATCATTATCCGGTTGTAGCAGCTTCACCTCTTCCTGATCGGCCAATGCCTGTATAATTAGATGGGACAACTGATTTATCTTTTCTCGACTTAATCGCATAATACACCTTCCCTGATCACAAAATAAGATTGCGTTCCCTAATCAACCTGGCTTTTACCAAATTAAACATCCGGTAATACTCCACCCCGCCCCGTTGTACCTCATCGGCATGCTCTTCCAGAATTTGGCGCACCTCGTCATTTAGCCGATCTTCCAGCATCAGCTCGGCCGATATTGTATCGGCTATGTGGGCGGCAGTGGTTTCTTTATCGGCAGTTTCAATATAATTGCCGCCTATAAGTCGTTCAGCAATCTGTTGAGCAATATAGTCTACCTCACTACGCCGCAGCTTCATAATCATTCCTCTTTCGATAACCCAAATTTAAATCCATAAACATCACCTCCAACGCCAATTGAGCATTTATGTTGCGCTTCAGGTGGTTTTTGGTACGTTCTATAATGAATATTTTTTGCTGTATATCAGCCACCGAAAACCAGGCGGCCTGCCGGGTTAATTCCGCCCGCATATCCTCATTAACCAGTTCAAGCTGCTCTCCGGCGCTGAGGATAATAAGCAGGTCCCGATACCACAGCATTAACCACTTAAGCAATCGTTCAAGCCGTTGCTCATCTTTAGCCAACTGTTGCGCCCAATCCAATAATTCCTCGCCTGGCAAGGGAAAGCGGCTGATTAGTTCAGCTATTAATTGCGTTCGCTCGGTAAGTAGCGGCTCCATATCCAGTTGCAGGGCGGAAGCCAGGCTACCCTGACAGAAAAAGGCTATCAGCCGGCACTGGACAGCATTAAAACCCTGCTCTTTAAGCAGGCGTACTATATTTTCTACCGATAACGGCTTAAAGCTTAACTGTTGGCAACGTGAGACCACGGTAGGCAGTAGATTATAGGGTTTAGCCGAAATAAGAATCAATAATGAATTGGGCGGGGGTTCCTCCAGTGACTTTAACAGGCAATTGGCCGCTTGTGGGGTAAGGCGTTCGGCCTGATCGATAATGTACAGCTTAACCCGGCCCTCAAAGGCTTTATAAGATACTTCCTGCTGTAGGCGGCGAATAGTTTCTATCTTAATATACTGACCGTCCGCTTCGATTAAATGCACATCCGGGCTTTGCCCATGCTCGATTTTCCGGCAGGCCGGGCATTCCATACAGGCATCGCCGGTCTGCCGGTGGCAGTTCAATGCCTGCGCCAGGGCCAGGGCAGTGGTTTTCTTGCCCACCCCCTCCGGGCCGCAAAATAAATAGGCATGCGCCAGCTTATTATGTCGCATCGCCTGGCTTAATATATAAATCGGCTTATCCTGCCCGATAATCTGGGCCAGCTTCATAACCTACCCCGCTACTTGGGGGTGAGCACATTCGCTCAGATCCCCTTTTATTTTCAAAACCGCATGCGGCAGGGCCGGCATAACCGCCGCCAGGCACTCAGCCACCGCCTTAGGGCTGCCGGGTAAATTCAGGATTAAGCTTTGGCCTCGTATGCCGCATACCGCCCGGGAGAGCATGGCATACGGAGTATGCTTTAACCCCGCCAGCCGCATGGCTTCCGCTATTCCCGGAACCGGTTTATCCAGCAAAGCTGCAGTAACCTCCGGGGTGATATCGCGCGGGCTTAAACCCGTGCCGCCGGTAGTAAAAATCAAATCCAGCTTTAGATTATCGGAAAAATACAGCAGATCGCGCTTAATGTCCTCCGGCTCATCAGCCACCAGCTTATAGCAGGCTACCTGGAAATTATGTTGCTTGGCTATTTGCCGAATCAGCGCTCCGCTTTCATCTGCCCGCTGTCCGGCGGCCCCCCGGTCGCTGATCGTTAAAATTCCCACACCTATAGGCATTCATATCACCAGAATAATGGGTTCCTTGAAAAATTAGAAATTTTCATATCACCCTAACCACTAAAAACAGCTATTCCTCCATGCCAACGGGGTTTATTCTAACATCGCCGTTTTGCGAAAGCAAGGAAGATGTTATTTTATACCAAGTTGTATTCAAAGATATATTTATTTAACGCCGGCTGAAGCCTGCGACTACAATGGCAGCTACGACCTTTAGGTTGTGCATATTATATGTATAAACGTAACTTGGTATTAGTATCTCTCGAAACCTTAATAAGTTGTCCGGTTTTTGGGGAGTATTATAATCAGGTCAGCTTCAGAATTGAGTTTCGAGTTAAGAGTTATGAGGCTTTTCCCCTCCAAACTCAACACTCCTTACTCAAAACTGAAGTGTAATCCCTTCCATATCAGATCTCAGGGGGACAAGTCCCCTTTTATCCAAGCTAGGAGTCTGTCGGACTTGACCGGCACAAAACGGTTTAAAGCGATGCCTTAGCGATTTAATTTGATTAAAGTAGCCATTTTGTTTTTGCTATATCGAAAAACGGTATATTTTAATCCTATATGCTTTGAGTTGTCACAC
>JAJRUS010000139.1 GCA_024277675.1 bacterium
ACCTCAGCCAACTGCTGAGCGCGCTTTCCCAGCTTCAGGGTTACCCAACTGTCATCATCGTCCCCACTCTCGTAAACAGGGAACAACTCCATGCCGCAAATCGGGCACTTGCCCTGCTCCGAAGCCTTTACCTGGGGGTGCATGGAGCAAGTACAGTGAGAGACCTTTTTCTGGCCAGGGGCTGTGGGAGAGGCTTTATCTACTACAACCTGGGGTGAGGGAGTAAAACAATAACCCAAAACTATGCCCAGCACCAACACTCCTACCAGAATTTTCCAATTGTTTTTTAGAAAAGTCTTCATATTAATTCCTCATCTCTTACTATTTTTGGTGAATATCTTTTATTCCCTGGGGTAGAGAAATGAGCCTCAGGCACCGAATGGGACACTTGCCGGCTTTGCCCCGGCCTCGGGGTGCGTGTAACATCTGCAAATTCAAGGTCTTCCAGCAGATGAATCTTTTTCCCATAATTCAAGATATTCCGCCTCAGGTGGGCCATGCTCTTCATGGTTAGCCTGCGGCCTATGTTCTTCATGGCTATATTGCTCATGGTCTTGTTGCTCATGATCATACCCCTCATGTTCATATTGCTTATCATCATATTCCCGCTTCCTCTGCCGGTGTTATTCATCATTGTGTTCCTCATGTTGATATTGCTGGTGTTGATGCCGGTCATATAACTATCGTCCACTCCCACCTCCACGCATACCCATCATCCCCCAACGGGGGCGTTTACTTTAATTATCCGTAAGGCGACGACCGATGGCCTGCTCCAACCTGACCAGGTTCTGGTTCTGTTCCCTGATATATTTTTGATAGAGCAGGTTGTAATCCAGCCAGATTCTTTGTGCATCCAACACATCCAGAAAATCAGCCTTGCCTGACTGATAGTCAACCTGAGACACATCCAGGTTACTCTTGGCCAAAAGCAGCAGTGAATCTTTGTACAGCAACACATCCCGCTTGGCGGTATCCAACTGAAAGAAAACATCCTTCACCAAAAACTTCAGTTTATCCCGCTGGGATTCCAGATCCTTAATTAAGGATTGGTATACCAGGCGCGCCTCACGAATATAGGCATCGTTCTTGCCGAACCAGAACTGGGTCTTGGTAACCGGCTTTAAGCTGAATGGCTGGCGCTCCTTGCCCACGCCCACCAGGTTCCCTTGCGCATCCTCAAAGTAGGAAAAGCCTAAGCTGAAATCAGGGTAGAACTTCTTTTCCGCCAACTCAATTGCCAGATTGGTCTTGTCAATCTTCAACTGGATTATCTTAATTTCCTGCTGAGACTTAAGCCCCATGTCAATAAGCTGTTGCAGGGTAAACTTAGTATCCCTTAACTCAACCTCGGCTGGCGCACCCAGCGGAAACTGGGGCGGTAGATTCAAAAACTTATTTAATTCAGCTACCACCGTATGCTTATATTCCCGCCAGGTAGTTAAATCATCATCCAGCTTGGATATACGGGTCTGCACCTTAACCACATCGCTATAGCCCGCCTCACCGGTCTTGTACTTGATATAGGCTACTGTCTCTAAGTATTTTAGCAGCTTAAGGTTCTCAGCAGTAATCTGAATAGCATGGCCGGTATATAGTAATTCATAGTAGGTATTTTTAATGTCAGTGATCAAATCCCTCAAGGTAATCAGATATTTTTCCCTGGCAAGCTCCACCTCTTTAGTCACAATATCCCCTTTAAGAGTCAGCGTACCGGGGAAGGGAAATTTCTGAAATACTGATGCCTTCTGAGGCATACGGCTTACCTTGGTATCCAAATCCTTAATAAAAGCCTGATACTGCCTTAAAATATTATCCAATTGAGTGGCCTGAGTGTATTTCTCCAGCGCCGCCGTCCAATTCTTTTTGGCGCTTGAGAGACCGGGATTCCTTTCAAAAGCTGCTGAAACTAAGCTGTCCAAGCCTATCCCCTGCTTCAGGATTTCCTTAATCTCCTCGAGTTTAGCTACCTTTCGGATACGTTTACTCTCTTCAGTTTCAAAATCAAAGAAACGCTTATCATGGGAAATCTGCTTTACCATGGCATCCCAACGTTGTTTTAGCTGCGCTAACTCCCGCTCTTTAATTTTTAGCTCCGACGCAACAATTCCTTCCTCTGTCACCACCGGCCTGGCGGCTGATGCGGCCACGCTCTGCTTAATAAACGAGGTTTCCCTTTGTCCCTTATACTCCTGTTTCATTTCCCGGTAATTCATCTCCCGGGCGGCAGCGCCGCCGGAAAGCACTATTATTAATCCCAGGTTTATGGCAATTATTAGGTTTCTCATTTATTTTCCCTCCTTATGAGCTGTTCCGGGAGAGGGAGTTCCCACCTCCAGGCTGGCTCCCACCAACTGTTCCAGTTGGGCAATACGCTGATAGTAATCGGTTACCGCCCGCTGGAGGGCCAGATTAAAATTGAGCCACACACTCTGGGTCTCCAACAGCCCGGAGAAACTGCCTTTTTTCTCCTTATACCAGGTTTCGGCAGTCTCCAGCGACTGTTCAGCTTGAGGGATAAGCGAGTCCTGATACAAACGGATTAAACGCTCAGAGTTTTGTAATTTAAAATAAAGGGTTTTTATACCGGAGAAGGTCTTATTTTCCTGATCCTCCTTCAGATAAATAGCGGCTTCATGTTTACGCCTGGCCTCCGCCACCCGCGAGCTGTTCTTGCCGAACCATAAGGGAATAGTAATCCCAAAATCAACCCCATAGGCATCCTGACCGCTGTCATCCGGTAAAGTACCCAACGGGCCGGGTTCGGCTTTTCCCACATCAGTGTAGTTGAATCCCAAATTGAAATTGGGCAGATATTCCATTTTGGCCAGGCTCAGCGCCTTCTGGCTCTTTTCAATCTGAAGCTCGGAAATGCCCAACTCCTGTTGGTTGTCAAGCGCCGACTGATACAGTTCCTTCAGGGTATGCTTAAAGGGAACATAGCCGGTGGGCTTCGGTTTTCCCAAAGCCGCCTCCGGCGGCCGGTTCAGAATGGAATTTATGCGGGTAGTCTCGGCTTCCTTAAACTCGGTCAGCAGAATCAAATCATACGAAAGTTGGGCCAGTTGAGATTGAGCTTTGAACACATCATTTAAGGTAGTGCCGTCAACTGCATAGTCGGTAGTGCCGATCTTAGCCAGGTGTGCCACCAGGTCTTTATTCTGCCTGGTAATCTCGATCGCCTGGGTAATATAAAGTAGCTCATAATAGGCATCCTTTAACTCCACAATCAGGTCGCGGGTCTGCCTTTCAAACTCTAAGCGGGCGATTTGGGCCTCACGCGCCACAATATCCCCTTTGAGGGAGAGCTTACCCGGAAAGGGCACCGCCTGTGAAATAGAGAATTTCTGCTCCTGGGGGCCCACCCTGGTTTCCAACTCCTCTATGAAATAGGAATAACGCAATATCGGATCTTCATAAGCGGTAACCTGGGGATATTTCTCTATTACCGCCTCCCAGCTCAACTTGGCCGCCCTCAAACGGGGATTATCCTTAAAAGCCAGGGCAATTAATTGCCCTAAATCCAATTCGGCAGCCAACTCATCAACTGCCGGGGCTTTCGCTTCCGGCTGCCCGGCCTCCCTGGCGCCGGCTGTAGCTCCGCTTAAGGCGATGAGCAATGTCAATGCCGGAATCAGGCACTGAAGAAATTTACCTAACCTCATCATGCGGAATTCTCCTCTTTTCTCCTTTTATAGTGAAGTAACCTAAGCCTTCCACACCAAACAACCGCCCTATAGAGCAAAAGGCATGCCAATATAAATAAATTTGCTAATACACTGTTATTTAACGAAATATTAGCCTACAGTAAAATCCCGCCACAATATCCTAACCCAAAATTTGCAGAATATCCCACACTAACTGCTGAACATTCTACAACCAGGCTATCAACCGGCCAGCCAATATTTTTATTCCTGAAGAATAACTGACTATCAATGTTGGCTTAATTAAGTTATCATCAATCAAGTTAATACCTGGTACAGTTTTTGCTCTAATCCATTTAATGAAAACTAAAAGGTTTTGTGGAGGTCGATGGTAAAAGATGAATCGTATTTATGTTACCTTATTTTATATTTCATTGCCACTCATATTTTTATCAGCTTGTTCCTTTCCTGAGAGTAATTCCTTATAATATAGGAAATACAATGATGTAATAATTGAGATGGGTCAACAAATTGACTTCAAAGGCATCATGAAGGATATTAGTTACCTCTCGCTAACCATTGGTTCCCGGCCGGCCGGTTCGGCTAAGGCCAATGAAGCGGCAAACTGGTTTAAGGAAAGGCTACACGGGTTGGGTTTTACTCCTCAAGTCCATTCTTTCAGCTTGCCTGATGGGAGTAAGGGACAAAATATTTTATGTTTACTGGAGGGACGTAACCCACAGATAATAGTGATCGCGGCTCATCTGGATACAGTCGAGGGAAGTCCGGGGGCCAATGACGATGCCTCCGGATTAGCGCTGCTGCTTGAGCTGGCCCGATTGACTAAACAATATAAGCTGAAACCGCAAAATACAATTATGCTGGCAGGTTTCGGGGCTGAGGAAGCCGTCGCCGGATTCTCCGGCCATACTTATAGTAGCTTGAGCTATTTGAAATCATTAACCGCTGAGGCAAGCAGAAAAATCGTGGGCTGTATTTATCTGGACAAGCTAGGAGTAGGTCAAAAACTGCTCATCAGAAACATCATCTTTACCAATTCCCAAATGGCCCGATTCTGCCGGAAAGCCGCCGAAGAAATCACCTGGCCGGGAAAAAAGTATCCCCTGAAGTATGGCTGGCTGCTGAGCCTGCCGATGTCATTTGAAAAACATGGAATTCCCACCGCCTGGATAGAGTGGGCAACTGATCCCCATATGCACAAAGTCGATGACTTACCGGAAAATATAGCTGAGGATAACATCCTGTCGGCAGCTAAAATAATATTACCGGTACTGTGGAATAAATTTTAGTTATTTACACAGGTGCATCCAGTTTAATATAAGCCACAATAAAAAAAATTTGTACAAGTTCCAGGGGATTCAAAATTTATTTTGAAAGTAACAGGCTTTTGCTTTTCCCCTTAACTATGCTAAAATGGAAAAACATAAAAAAGCTGGCTGATGCCGGCATGGTTTATAAGAATTAGCTATATGGACATAAAAAAAGAACGCTGGATATATTGGCTTACCTGGTTATTGTTTGCAGTCATTGCGATGGGTTGTTTTCTTAACCTGGGGGGCAGAAATTTTGGAGTAGATGAGGCCGAAACTGCCGTCCTGGGTGAAAACATACTGACTTACGGTATCCCTATGGCCTGGAACGGCCGGGGATTGATAGATAACGTTACCGCTAATATAAACGGAATAAACCTGAATGATGATTTAGTATACACTTCTCACCCCTGGTTTCCCTACTACTATTCTGCTCTGCTTATATCTGTCTTCGGTAAAAACCATTTTTGGTTGCGGGCCGGGTTTGCCTGGTTGGGCTTTGCCGGGCTTATCTTATTTTATTTTTTAGTGAAAAAACTGGGTGATCGCAAGCTGGCTCTGCTGGCTTTAATTATTGCAGCCTTAAATGTTCACTATTATCTTTTCATCCGCTCTTTCCGCCATTATCCACTTAATGTTTTTTTTGCCATGTTGGCTATTTATGGCTATTTCTTTTTGGAGAAAAGGCAGGGCAAGTTCTGCCTGATCCTGGGATTAACCCTGCTTTACCATACCAATTATATTCCTTTTCTCGATGTATATGTGGCCTTGGCGGTTATGGTGTTATTGGATTGGAATTGGCCCAGGGTCAAGACCTTTATAGCTTGCAGCCTGCTGGTTTTCTTATTTACTTTCCCGGCTTTTCTTTATTTAGAAACTTATAAATTTATCGGCTCCTTCGGGACGGAAAGGTATTCAAATCCCTTGTTAAATTATGCAGGCTTTATGAGGGATATAAATAATCGCTTTGTGCCATTGATTTTGTTTATCGCCTATGCTGGCTGGTTATTTTTTCAACGAAAAAGTCTGAAACAGTATAAGCATGATAAAGCGCAACAACTAAAAATTTTCTGCTTTATATATCCTCTTTGCTCAATATTAATAGAGCCTTTAATAATTCCGGAAATCCTGTTGCGCAATGCGGTTCCCATAATGCTGTTTTTGAGCCTGGCGGCCGCCTATCTCTTGCTGGCCTTATTTCAAAGGTCAAAACTGTGGGCCATAGTGTTAGCTATAGTATTACTGTTTACTAATCTATTAAGTGAAATGGTTTATTATCCCGCCGCCATAGTTTTTGAAAAATATAAACCGGGGCTTTATAAACGCTATGTCAATGAGCTAAAAACCCACCCCTGGCGGGTAGTTTTAAAAGCAGAGCCTTACTACTTTATACAGGAATTATATACCCCATTTTATTCTTCCCAACAAGCCATAATTGAATTTTTAACCGAACATGCGCAAGCTGAGGACATTGTTTATTATTATTCAGATGAAGCGCGGGCATTACAGTTCTACACCAATTTTCGCTTAGCCTATCAAGTACATAAGGACTCTCCATTTCGCTATAAATTCAGCTCGCTTCCCGCCTGGGCCACTACTGATGAATACTTCGACTGGTTTATCCCCACAAATGAAGGGGAGAAGCAACATATGTTGGCCCGCATTCGCCGGCAAGGGGGCAGTTATATTCGCTATGAGTTGGAACCTATGTTTTTGAGCCACTGGGATTTACCTTTTGAACATTTGTTTATTCCCTACGTGCAGGACTGCCAACTGCACTATAATCCGGAAAAGAAGTTGAGTAAGACCGAGGTTTATCATATCCTCTGGAATGACCCACCAGTGGGAGACCCACCAGCGGGAAACCCACCGGCTACTGAAGTCGATAACGGCTAAGCCGCAGTAAAGTTAAACATCGCATAGATGTCAAAAGCTATTGACTTATAAAGAAAATTAGTGTACAAAAGGGCATCATGAAAATTTTAATCACTGGCGTAACCGGTTTTGTAGGCAGCCATCTGGCTTAATACATCCTTGATTTGGATGAAGGCCATGAAATATACGGCATGTGCAGGTGGCGTAGCCCACGGGACAATATATCCAGGATTTACAATAAGCTAGTACTGGTTGATGCCGACCTGGGCGACTTAAGCGCTATGCTGCGCCACTTTAAAAGCATTAAACCTGATATAATTTTCCACTTAGCGGCCCAGAGTTATGTGCTGACCAGCTTTAACTCTCCCATTCAAACGCTCACCACCAATGTGATCGGTACCGCCAACTTACTGGAAGCGGTCAGAATAGCCGAAATTGATCCGATTATACATATCTGTTCCTCATCGGAAGTTTACGGGCAGGTAGCCGAGGATGATATCCCCATTAAGGAAAGCTGTCCCTTGCGGCCGGCCTCGCCTTATGCGGTAAGCAAGGTGGGTGAGGATATGATCGCTTATCAGTATTGGCTTTCTCATAAAATAAAAACCATCCGTACCAGAATGTTTACCCACACCGGGCCCAAGCGGGGAGATGTGTTCGCCATGTCGTTCTTTGCCAAACAGGTGGCCGCCGCTGAACTTGGTTTAAAAGAACCGGTGGTATCTGTGGGTAATCTGAAATCGGTGCGCACCTTTTGTGATGTCAGAGATGCCGTACGGGCTTACTGGCTGCTTCCATTTAAATGCCAGCCGGGTGCGGTCTATAATATCGGCGGCAATCGTACCATGACTGTAGGCGAAGCCTTGGAGCTGCTGTTGTCTTTTTCTAAAGCAAGCTTAGAAATCAAAGTCGATCCAAAGCTTATCAGACCATCGGATGTAACCCTGCAGATTCCAAGTACCGAAAAATTTCACCATGATACGGGCTGGGAACCGGAAATTCCATTAGAAAAAACCCTGGAAGATATGCTGAGTTACTGGCGGGCAGAGTTAAAAGGCAATCCCTGGAAATCCTTAACGGTGATAAAGTGAAAATTTGCATTAACCAAGCGCATAGCTTTAAGGGTACTTTGAAAAATTAGAAATTTTATTCGAGGGCAAGGAGCAGCGAGTCGAAAAAGCGCAGTGTACATGCTGGTACATGAGCATTTTGAGACGAGTTGCGACACCGTCAATCGGAGAAAAGAACAATTTTTAAAGTACACTTTAATACTTCCCTGATTCACCAATTTTACTTTATGTCTTTGGATAACAAAACAGTTTTCCTGGCCGGTTCCACCGGCTTGGTCGGTAGCAGTATAATAAAGAATATTCTAACAGAATTTCCGCATACCAAAATCAGGGCGGCTTACTACCACACTGAGCCATTTATTAAACACGAAAGCATAGAATATGTTTGCGGGGATTTAAGGTCAAAGGCGGATTGCCAGAGGCTTATTGAGGGTTGTGATTGCGCTGTGCTGGCGGCGGCCAATACTGCCGGTTCAAGTGCGCTTAATTTCCAGCCGTGGCATCAGGTTAATGATAACCTCATCATGAATGCCCAGATGCTGGAAGTTCTGCACGCCGGGAATATTAAGCGGGTAGTTTTTATCAGTTCGGCTACAGTTTATCAACAATTTGAAGGCTCCATTAAAGAACCGGAGCTTAATCTGAATCAGGATCCTCCCCCGTCGTATCTGGGAATCGGCTGGGTTATGAGGTATCTTGAGAAATTGTGCCAATTCTGGTATACGCAAGTGGGCATGGAATTTGCCATTGTCAGGGCTTCAAATATTTTCGGCCCCTTTGCCAGGTTCGATCCGGCCACTTCAAACTTTATTCCGGCGATCATCCGTAAAGCGGTGGATAAAATGGACCCCTTCGAGGTATGGGGAAGCGCCGATGTTACCAGAGATGTAATCTTTGCCGATGATTTCGGGCGAGCCGTTGTAATGCTGCTGGATAATGATAATATAAAATTTGATACATTCAACATCGGTTCCGGGGTTAAGACTACGGTGGGCGAGGTGGTGGAGTGGTCATTAAAATATGCCGGGCATGCGCCGTCAAAAATCACTTACAATGCCGATAAACCGACTACCATAAAATTCAGGGCGCTCGATTGCTCTAAGGCTAATGAGAAACTTGGCTGGCAACCACAATATACCATAGAGGAAGGCATTAAACATACTGCCGAATGGTGGATTGAAAACAAGGATTGCTGGCAAAAATAAAAAGCTGCCTGAAAGCCGGACATGTCAGCATTGGAATATACCAGGCATCGGTTTGAATTTAAGTTAAAGCGAACTTTAAGATATAGCATATGACTTTTTCAGCAGATAAATCTATATTGTATAAAAAATTCTATCGGGAGATCTATCGAATCAGACGTGTTGAAGAAGAGATCGCCAGGATTTATCCGACCGATAAAATTAAGAGTCCGGTACATTTATCTATAGGGCAGGAAGCCGTTTCCGTCGGGGTGTGTCAAGCATTGAGGCCGGATGATATTGTTTTCGGAACTTATAGAGGTCACGCCATGTATCTCGCAAAAGGTGGAGATTTAAGGGGTATGATCGCAGAGCTTTACGGAAAAAGTACCGGTTGCGCAAAGGGTATAGGCGGTTCAATGCACCTCATAGACACCAATCACGGTATTATGGGAACATCAGCCATTGTGGGAACTACTATTCCCCTGGCAGTGGGGTATGCTTACGGTTTAAAACTCAACCAAAAAGACTCCATTGCGGTAAGTTTTTTCGGGGATGGGGCAGTAGATGAGGGTGCATTTCACGAAAGCTTGAATTATGCCGCTTTAAAAAAATTACCGGTGTTATTTGTGTGTGAAAATAATTTGTATGCTATTCACTCCCATCATCTCCAGCGACATCACTCTGATAATATCACTGAACGTGCGCGCAGCTACGGAATGCCTGCCAAAAGGATTGAAGATGGCGATGTGTTTAAGATTTATGATTTTGTGAAAGCAACTGTAGAAAAAATGAGGGCCGGAAGTTGTGGCCCTGTTTTCCTTGAATGTGTAACCTGTCGCTGGAAAGAACATGTAGGCCCATGTGATGATTTCCATTTAGGCTATCGAAGTGAAGAGGAAGTAGCGGCCTGGAAGCGGAAAGATTCACTGAGCAGCCTGGGGAGTCTGCTGGAAAGTGACATTAGAAATAAGATAGAGCTGGCAGTAGCGAGTGAAATAACGGATGCCTTCAAATTTGCAGAAGAGAGCCTTTTCCCCGAACCGGAAAGGCTATATCACTATCTTTTCAAAGAATAATCCATGCCAAGAATCCTTAAATATCCCGATGCAATTTGTGAAGCGCTAGAACAGGAAATGTCTCGCGATCCATCAGTAATAGTGCTTGGCCAGGGCGTTGATGATCCCAAGGCTATTCTGGGTACCACCAAAGGGCTGGTAGAAAAATTTGGTTCAGAGAGGGTCAGTGATACACCCTTAGCGGAAGATGGAATGACGGGTGTTGCAATTGGGGCTGCTTTAGCAGGCCTGCGGCCTATCCATACCCATATTAGAATGGATTTCGTACTTCTGGCTATGAATCAAATCATAAACATGGCTGCCAAAATGCACTATATGTTTGGCGGGGCTGTTTATATACCAATTGTAATTCGATCTATAATCGGTAAAAGTTGGGGCCAGGGAGCACAACATTCTCAAAGTATATATCCAATGTTAATGAACATTCCCGGTTTGAAAATAGTCGCTCCCTCGACACCTTATGATGTTAAGGGGGGGTTGATTCAAAGCCTGCGCGATAATAACCCTGTAGTATTTATTGAACACAGACTGCTGTACTACCAGAAAGGTCATGTACCGGAAGAGAGTTATACCATTCCATTTGGAAAGGCACGAGTTCTCGCCAGAGGGAGTCATATTACCCTGGTGGGAATTTCTCATATGGCGGTGGAGTGTCTCAGGGCACAACGTTACCTGAAAGAAGTGGGAATAGAGGCGGAGGTGATAGATCCTGTATCTCTCAGCCCATTAGACATTGACACAATCCTTGCATCTACCTTAAAGACTAAAAAAATCATTGTGGTGGATAATTCCTGGATAACATGTGGCGCCGGAGCGGAAATAATTGCTCAACTAACTGAAAAAAATCATGAAAACAAGGGTATTGTATTTCGCCGGATGGGGTTTGCCTTTGTACCTTGTCCGACAACCCCTGCGCTGGAAAACAGTTTTTATCCGAATGCGAAAACAATTGCTTCCACTGCCTATGAAATGATTTATGGAAAAAAAGATTCATGGACGCCTGACGCTGAGCTGACTATTGAAGAAGTTGAATTTAAAGGCCCATTTTAAAAAAATAAACCATGCTATATTTAACTGAATAGACATATTATAACCAAGGATACAAATTCATGAAAGTTACCTTACTTATTCCTACGCTGAATGAGATAGAGGCAATGAAAATAATTATGCCTCAAATTAAACCCGAATGGTATGATGAGCTAATTATTGTTGACGGAGGCTCCACAGATGGTACCATAGAATATGCAGAAGAAAATGGATATTTCGTATACAAACAACAGAACAAGGGATTAAATAATGCCTACATAGAGTCTATTGAGATAATAACGGGGGACATCATAGTAGTATTTAGTCCGGACGGCAATTCTTTACCGGAGTGTATTCCCGAATTAGCTGATAAAATGAAGCAGGGATATGACATGGTTATTGCTTCGCGCTATTGTGGGGGCGCCAAGAGCTACGATGATGATATTATTACCGCTTTTGGTAATAGGATGTTTACGGCCTTTGTTAATCTATTTTTTAGAGCAAAATATACGGATTGTCTGGTTATTTTCCGTGCCTTTAGAAAAGACCTGTGGTACAGATTGGAATTAGGGGCCAATGGGCCGGTTATCGAAATACAGATGTGTATTCGATGTGCCAAAAAGAAATTGAAAGTTGCTGATATCCCAGGTGATGAGCCTAAGAGGATCGGTGGAGAGAGACAAATGAGTCCTCTCTATAACGGTACCTACTTACTTTGGATGATAATAAAAGAACTATTTATGTGGCGTTAATCTCTTAGAATTTTTCAGGTTAAATAAAACAAAAGGGGTTCCATGTTTAAAAATAAAAAAATATTAATAACCGGCGGCACGGGATTAATCGGAATACAACTTGTTAACATGTTAATTGAACAAGGGGCCAGGGTATCTATTGCTGCTTTAGATGATCCTTCACGGGCACACCCGGAAGCAGAATTCAAGCAAGTCAATCTTATGCGATTCGAAAACTGTATTGAAGCTTGTACCGGAATGGATATGGTCTTCCACCTGGCCGGCATCAAAGGTTCGCCTGCAATGACTTCAAAAAAACCGGCAAGTTTTTTTGTTCCTACTATTACTTTTAATACCAATATGATGGAAGCTGCCCGACAATGTAGCGTTAGAAGGTATCTTTTTACCAGCAGTATCGGGGTTTATTCTCCGGCTGAAGTATTTTTTGAAGATGCGGTGTGGAAGACATTTCCTTCAGAAAATGATAAATTCGCCGGCTGGGCTAAACGTATGGGGGAATTGCAGGCTGACGCTTATAAAATTGAATATAACTGGGATAAGATAGCTATTGTCAGGCCGGCAAATGTTTACGGCCCTTATGATAATTTTGATCCAAATAATGCTATGGTAATTCCCTCGCTTATTAAACGTGCGCTGGATGGTGAGAATCCGCTGGTTGTATGGGGAGATGGCTCTGCCATAAGGGACTTTATTCATGCAAAAGATGTGGCAAAAGGAATGCTTGTGGCTATGGAAAACGCTACCGGCCAGGTTATAAATCTAGGCAGCGGTACCGGTGTCAGTATAAAAGATATAGTTGAAATCATAGTCAATAACATTAAAGATAAACCTGAAGTAATCTGGGACACTTCTAAACCCTCAGGCGACAGGAAAAGATTGATGGACATATCACGGGCAAATTCAATCGGTTTTAAGCCTGCGATTTCTATTGAAGCTGGCATAAAGGAAGTGATGTCGTGGTATTGGGAAAATAAAAACATCGTTGATAAAAGATATAATGTGTTTGTTGAAAACAAGTTTTTTTAATATTTCTTCGCAAGAAACATCTCGATTTTTAAAGGATAAAATATGAAGAAAAAGGTTTTGATATGCGGCGCCACCGGTTTTATAGGTAGAAATATCGGTGAATATTTTAGCCGGACAGATGATTTTGAAGTTTATGGCACTTATCTGAAATCCCCCCCCCCGGACAATCCCAAAATCAGGATGGTAAAAGCCAACCTCACCAGGGAGGAGGATGTCAATCGCGTCGTAGCTGGTATGGATATTATTATTCAAGCCGCTGCTACTACATCGGGAGCCAAAGATATTGTTACCAAACCCTATTACCATGTTACCGATAATGCCGTGATGAATTCCCTGATATTCAGGGCGGCTTATGAACATAAAGTCTCCAGGGTTGTATTTTTTAGCTGTACAGTTATGTATCAGTCAAGCAATACACCCCTCAAAGAAACCGATTTTGATGCAAACAAAGAGCTTAATTCAAAATACTTCGGGGTTGGCTGGACAAAGGTTTATATTGAGAAAATGTGTGAATTTTATTCCCGAATGGGGAATACTAAATATACAGTAATAAGACACTCAAATATTTATGGCCCTTATGATAAATTTGATTTGGAAAAATCCCACGTTTTCGGAGCAACTATGACTAAGGTCATGACGACCGAAAAGGGAGGGAAGATAATAGTATGGGGAACCGGCGAAGAAGAGAGGGACCTTCTTTATGTGTCTTGCCTGGTGGATTTTGTAAGGCTTGCAATTGATAAGCAGGAGTCTGAATTTGAACTTTACAACGTGGGATATGGCAGTTCAATTTCTATAAATGATTTAGTCGACAAGATTATTGCTTGTTCCGGTAAAGATATTTCGGTGGAGCACGATCTGAGTAAACCAACTATAAAGACAACGCTTTGCCTTGATACGTCCAAAGCAAAAACCTCACTCGGATGGGCCCCTGATATAACATTGGATGAGGGAATACAAAAAACTATGGATTGGTATAAATCTAACATAACAAATTGAGCTGCCTTGATGAGTCCAGACAGCCGTTTTAAGCCATTTGGGGATATATCCCCTTTTTCAAGGCACCTATTTATTTTAAAGCAGGAGAATCTACAATAAGATGAGGATCCCTTTCGGAACTATAACTATTACACAAAAAGCCAAGGATTTGATTATGGATTCCCTGGAATCCGGCCGGGTCTCTTGTGGAAAGCTGGTGGGAGAGTTTGAGAGAAGCTTTGCCCGGCAAGTAGGCACTAAAGAAGCGGTGGCGGTTGGTACTGGTACGGATGCGGTGGCTTTGGCTCTGGCGGTTTTATACGATTTAGGCGCCCGTAGAGGAGATGAGGTCATATTGCCGGCGCTTTCTTTTTCAGCCACCGGAAACGCCGTTTTGCAGGCTGGCTTTACGCCGGTGTTTGTAGATATAGATAAATATACTTTAAATATTGAACCGACCGGCATAGCGGAGAAAATTACCGAAAAGACTAAAGCGATTATACCAGTGCACTTAATGGGAAAACCCGCTGATATGGATTCCATTATGGAAATTGCCCGAAATTATAATCTGCATGTTATCGAGGATGCAGCCGAAGCTCATGGCGCTGAGTATAAAGGCCGGAAGATAGGGGCAATCGGAGATATGGCCGCCTATAGCCTTTATGTGGCTCATATCATTACTACTGTTGAGGGTGGAATTATCACCACCGACCGGGAAGATTTTGCCGGAATCCTGAGGTCGCTACGGTCTCACGGACGGGCCTGCAAGTGTAAAATTTGTGTATTGAACACCAATTCCGCTTATTGCGACAAAAGATTTCAATCCCAGGATTCCATCGATATCCGTTTTCAATTCGAAAGAATCGGTTTTTCATCGAAGATGAATGAACTGGAAGCGGCTATCGGGCTGGGAAATATGGATATTTTTGATGAAATTCTAACCAGGAAACGAAAAAACCTGCTTACCATGATAGACAGGTTACAGGGTTTTGATCAATACCTTTATACTATAACAGAAGCACATTATGAAAAAATCGGCCCTCACGCTTTTCCCATTATATTAAGGAGTGATGCCCCGTTTACCAGAAATCAATTGGTAAGCTATATGGAGAAAATGGGGATAGATACCAGGAGCCTCTTCCTGTCGATGCCGACTCAATGCCCCGGCTTTGAGTTTTTAGGCTATAGGAGCGGAGAATT
Source organism: bacterium (assembly GCA_024277675.1). Classification (GTDB taxonomy): domain Bacteria; phylum SZUA-182; class SZUA-182; order SZUA-191; family JAJRXT01; genus JAJRUS01. The sequence continues at coordinate 15,160 of JAJRUS010000139.1, forward strand.
TCCGGCGGCTGAATATATTGGCGAAAATGGTATCCATATAGGAGTACATCAGGATATCAACGATGAGCAGATTGACTATGTTATGGATACTATTGCGGAATTCCTGCAGGAAAACACCTAACCATTACTATAAATGAACAGGAATCCAAAGATATATGTAGCTGGACATACGGGCCTGATAGGGTCGGCAATCATAAGGAAATTAACCGCCCTGGGTCATGATAATATTCTGGTTAAGTCCCATCAGGAGTTGGATCTTACAGATAGATCAGCCGCCGAGAAGCTCTTTGCCGGAGAAAAACCGGAATATTTGTTCCTGGCGGCGGCTAAGGTAGGGGGTATTTATGCCAATAGTACTTATCCGGCTGAATTTATCTTTCAAAATTTGATGATCCAGAGTAATGTTATTGACCTGGCCTTTAGATACAAGGTTAGAAAGCTCCTATTCCTGGGCAGTGTATGCATGTATCCCAGGATATGTCCGCAACCCATAAAAGAAGATTTTTTAATGACTGGCCCCATAGAACCGACCAATGAGCCTTTTGGGGTGGCAAAGCTGGCCGGGATAAAAATGTGCCAGGCCTATAATACACAATATGGCACAAATTTTATATCAGCCATACCGGCAAATGTTTATGGAATTAATGATCATTTCGATGAGCATGGGCATGTGGTAGCGGCTCTGATCAGGAAATTCCATGCAGCAAAAAAAGAAAAGAGAAAAAGCGTTACTATCTGGGGTACCGGTAAACCCAGGCGGGAATTCCTTTATGTTGATGATGTGGCTGATGCCTGTATCTTTTTGATGAATAAATATGAGGCCAACCAAGTAATAAACGTTGGAAAAGGAACGGATACATCCATACTCGAATTAGCCAATATAATTGGGGAAATTACAGGCTTCGAGGGAGAGATCAGTTTTGACACCAGCAAACCGGACGGCATTCCGAGGAGACTCCTGGACTCCAGCCGGATTAACGCCTTGGGCTGGGAAGCCAGGACACAACTGGTAGATGGGCTAAAGGAAACTTATGCCTGGTACAAGCACTCAATAGCCTGATAAATTCAGCATTTATGGTCACAATTTTTGCTGTCAGGTATGACATGTTTAGTAAAATAAGCAAAAAAACGTGAAGCAGGTTTTTTTGCTGAGTTTTTATTTTTTGACACTAACAATCCAACCGGCCAACAGACTATGATTATTACCAGAACCCCCTTTCGCATTTCATTTTTCGGCGGTGGAACCGATTACCCGCACTGGTATGAAGAACATGGCGGAACGGTATTAAGCACCACCATTAATAAATATTGTTACATCAGTTGTCGTTATCTGCCCCCCTTTTTTCCTTATAAGTACAGGATAAGATACACTTACAGGGAAGAAACCAAGGAAATTTCCGAGATAAAACACCCTTCAGTGAAAGAGTGCTTAAATTATTTAGCGATAGACCGGGGTATTGAGATGGTGCACACCAGTGATATACCCGCCAGATCAGGAGTTGGTTCCAGTTCCGCTTTTACCGTAGGTTTTCTGGGCGCCTTAAGTGCCTTAAAAGGGAAGATGGTGACCAAAAGGTCGCTGGCCAGAGATGCCATCCATGTTGAACAAAAAATATTGAAAGAAAATGTAGGCTCTCAAGATCAGGTGGCCGCCGCCTTTGGTGGACTGAATAAAATTGAGTTTGGCGGAAATCGCAATTTTTACGTACAACCCATAACTATATCCCAAGAAAAACTAGCCTTATTTCAAAGTCATCTGATGCTATTCTTTACCGGTTTATCCCGTACTGCATCGGATATAGCCAAAAAGCAAATAGCGTCTATCTCGGTTAAAAAAAGAGAATTGAGGATTATGAAGGAAATGGTGGAAGAAGCGATCAATCTTCTCAACGGGAGAAACAGCGATATTAAAGAAATAGGCAAGCTGCTTCATGAATCATGGAGTATAAAGAAAAATCTGACGGATTTGATATCCACCAGTAAAATCGAAGAAATTTATGATGCCGCTATAGGCGCCGGTGCGGCGGGGGGGAAATTATTGGGGGCGGGCGGCGGGGGATTTATCCTCTTCTTCGCCAGCCCTGAAGTCCAACCCGCTATAAAAGAAAAATTAAAAGACCTGCTTTATGTGCCTTTCGACTTTGAAGACCTGGGCAGCCAGATTATCCTATATGCCACTCAAGATTTCTACTAATCATAAACCAGTGCACTGTCAATCATACATTGAGAGGTAATAAAAGGGAAGAAATCCAAATGCCGGCAGGAACTTTTGACAGGATAAAACAGGATTATTTAACTCCTTTTGGATCATTGCCCCTCTATCTTGTACATCCTGTCTAAAAAAGGTTTTGACATTTGGCATTTTTTACTTTTACCCAACAAAATTAGCATGACATGACACTAGCAGAGATTGATGTAATCATTTTAAGTGGCGGTCAGGGAACCCGCTTGAGAGAAGTAGTCAGTGATCGCCCCAAAACCATGGCGGAAATCAATCAGCGTCCCTTCTTAGATATACTTATCGATTATACCTCAACATACTGCTTCAAGCGCTTTATCTTATGTACCGGCTATAAATCGTCCATCATCAAAGATTACTATGCTGATTACACCGGGCAGCAGGAGATTTTAATCTCTGATGAGAACCAACCGCTGGACACCGGCGGAGCGGTAAAGAATGCCGAGCAGTTTATTCAGAGCGATTCCTTTCTGGTGATGAATGGGGATTCATTTTGTCCGGTCGATTTACCGGGCTTTGCCGATTTTCATACAAAAAAAGGCGCTATGATATCGATGGTGGTGGTTGAAGCCGGGAATGCCCGTGATTACGGATTGATTAGCCTGGATAATTCACAGAAGATTATCCGGTTTGAAGAGAAGACCGGGGATGAGCAGGCATTTATTAATGCCGGTATATACCTTTTTAAAAAAGAGGTGCTGGCAAGCTTAGCTTACAACACTAAATATTCCCTGGAGTATGACCTGTTCCCAAGCTTCGTCGGCCAGGAATTTTACGGCTACATCTCACCGGCACCAATGATAGATATCGGAACCCCTGAGCGATTTGAACAAGCCCAAAAGTCCATTTCCGGACTATACGGGAATGCCCGGCATAAATAACTTCAGGCGGTCGGCTTCACTTTAACTTTAAGCCCCTCCACCCCAGTAACCACTACCTTATCCCCGGCGTTTATTTTAGTTTCACTCTCAGCAGCCCACAGTTCCCCATGTACATACACCTTCCCCGCAGGGTCGATGTTTGTTTTGGCCCTGCCCAGCTCACCAATCATGCCTTCTGTGCCGCTGACTACCTTGCGGGCATGTACCTTGAATACCGCTCCCATTAAGAATACAGTAATCAGGGCAGTTGAAATAATCAAGGGAATTATCGTCCCCAACGATACCCGCATAAACTCATGCGGCGCATCAAACAGCATAAGCGAACCCAGCAGCATACACACCGCCCCCCCCAAGGTCAATAAACCATAACTTATTACCTTGACCTCGGCGATAAACAGGATAATGCCCAAAACAATCAGCGCCAAACCGGCATAATTAACCGGCAACGACTGGAACGAATAAAGCGCCAGGATAAGGCATATGGCCCCGGCCACTCCCGGAAAGCCGATGCCCGGATGGGTAAACTCGTATAACAGGCCGTAAAAACCCAGCAACATTAAAAAATAAGCGATATTGGGGTTGGATATGGTTCTTAAAACCTTCTCCCGGATGGTAGCCAGAATATATTTTATAGTCACATTTTCGGTATTCAGCGTATATTCCCGGTCTACCGTTTTAACCCTTCTACCATTCAGCTTTTTTACCAAATCATCCAGATTATCCGCTATCAGGTCAATCACCCCGGCGGCTAAGGCATCTTCCTCCGAATCGGAAATACTTTCCCTGACCGCGCGCACCGCCCACTCTACATTCCGGTCGCGCTGTTTGGCAATGGTACTAATCCAGGCGATGGTATCATTCATGATTTTATCGGCCATGGGGTCCCGGCTGTCTTGTGCATGATCCTCTCTGGGCTTTTGGGGTTCCCCCTTTTTTTCTTCGGGGGGTGCATCTTTTTTATCCCGTTGTTTAAGGTATTCCATCAACTTTTTAAATCCACCGCCGCCGGAATCTTTTTGGCCCCCGATATTCACCGGATGCGCCGCCCCGATATTGGTGGATGGGGCCATAGCGGCCACATTGGCCGCCAGCGTAATAAACACCCCGGCCGAACCGGCCCTCGCTCCCCTGGGCGACACATAAACCACCACCGGTACTTTGGCATTCATGATTTTTTTGACGATCTGGCGGGTGGCGCTAAGCAACCCCCCCGGAGTATCCAGCTCAATAATCAAGCATTCGGCGCCCGCTGTTTCGGCCTTATCAATGGCATTCATTATATATTCGGCGCTGATGGGATTTATTATCTCATCAGCAATCCGGGCCACATAAACTGTCTTGGCATCAGCCGCCCGGCAGATCGTCCCAATGGACAGCAACATGGGCAGCAGCAGCGCTATTAATATTCTGGAGGCCTTAGTCCTTAGCATTACATTGTCCAGGTATAAGAAATTATAAAAAATCAGGACTCGTCAGGGCGGAGCCTGCCGTAGCCCGGCGCTGATTTGCGCAGATATAACGCAGATTATTTTCTTTTTTTAGACAGGATGCACAGGATTAAAAGACTTAAATAATCATGTCAATCTTGTTAATCCCGTCAAAATTTCTTCTTTTTAAATCACTGGTCTGGGCATTTGGGTCAGTAACCCCAGTTTCCAAAATCCAGATAAGTCGCTTTAAGCGCCGCCAGTTTTGCGGGTAGCTGTTTGCTCAGCCTTTTAAAAAGCGGAGCGGCCAGGTAGATAAAGACCACCAGGCAATAGGCCATAATAGTCAGATTATGCATGCATAACGGTTTAGTAACCACAAACGGGCGAAACAAGACACTGAACTCAGGCACATACCAGCATAAGGCCTCCAGCGCAAAGTTATTTTTCACACATATATCAAGCGAATATTGGTCAAATACGGCGCCGCTTACTCCCAGCCAGACCGACCAGCCGAGCACTGCCAGGGTGAATAAATTCGCCATAAGAGATTTATCGCGGTCTTGCAAGTGTACCGCCAGCGCAAAAGAGGCCGGAATAGAGGCAAACAAGAAGAACCTGGGCCCCCAGAAAACCCCCCCGTACCAGCCCCACCATTTTGAATAAACAAGCACCATACCAATCAAAAAATATATCCAGAGCTTATAGCCATCATATACCTGTTGACTTATCAAGTGAAGCTTATTTTTTAAAAAAAGCAATAACCCGGGAGCAAAAAACACCAGCCCCCTGCCAAAAGAGAATAATATGGAAAGCAGCCCGAAAAAGAAGGGATAGCTGAACCCCGGTTGGCCGGAATACGGCATCATGGTCATCCAACCGACATCACCCTCATAGCCGGTGGTAAAGGGATACCCCTCTCTAATCCACTGCTCGGCGCAAATAACCAATACCCCGACAACCAACAATAAAAAATATCGCCAGCGCTTCTTATCCAAGGCCTGTTTTAATACTACACAACCCAGGCCGACCAACGAAGCGGGAGTATTTCCCACCCCCAGGATAACCGCCGTCCAGCCGCTATATGTATAATCTAAGGTAATTGCCAACAGGCCGACGCCGACCATAATGGCGGTAAATACCTCATGATAAGTCACTCTTAAATGGTTGGGAAACATAGAAGCCGCAATTAAGATAATTAGAAACTTACGCAGCGTACTTTTGTTCATCTGGTTTCTCAATAACCGGTAAATAAAGAATAGCCCTGCACTGAACACCAAGAAATTATACCTGGCGCACCACCAACCCGGAGACTTATACCAGTTACCAAAAAGCCACAAGGGAATGGAGAAAATGGGGCCGGTAATCGGTTTCTGGGTAAAGGACAAGGGTAATAATTTGCCCTGCACAATCGATTGGTAGAGGTTTTGAACCCGCACATAGTTAAAAATGTTAATACTGTGGGGTATCATATACAACAGCAAAAATAATCCCGCAAATATCAGCCCGAACTCAAACAGCATACACAGGACAGACTGTTCCCTTGCAGTCTTCCGATTAAGCTTGGATAACATAAGATTTTCTCATTGTTGTCAGGCGTCAATAGCGCCAGTTGTTAAAATCCAGCCGGCGCAGCTTAAAATTATTAAACTCCGTATTTAGCTGCCCAAACAGCATTTTTAAAAGTGGAAACACCAGGTATAAAAATACAGCCAGATGATAAAGTATAATAATAATATGATGTAATTTGAGCGGCATAGACACTACAAATGGCCGCCACAATACACTGAACTCCGGCATATACCAGCATAAAGCCTCAAGCGCATAATTATTAGCCAAACAAATCCCAAGATTTGCCGTACCAAACACCGCTCCGCTTATACTCACCCAGACCGACAGGCAAAGCGCCCCCAGAGTGAGCAAATTCCTCAGCAGTGATTTATCTAAATCCTGCAGGTTTACCGCCAGCGCAAATGAGGCCAGAATAGAGGCAAACAGGAAAAACCTCGGCCCCCAGAACCAGCCGCCATACCAACTCCACCATTTTGCATAAACGATGATTAAGCCTATCAAAAAACATATCCAAAGCTTATAAGCGGCGTATATTTCCGGTTTTATATTTCTACCCTTGACCAGCAATAACAACCCCGGCGCAAAAAAGAGGATCCCCTTACCAAACGAAAGCAATATGGATATTATCCCGAAGAAAAACGGATAACTGAACCCGGGCCGGCCCGAATAGGGCAGTATAGTGCGAAAACCGGCGTTGCCTTCATAACCGGTGATAAATGGATGTCCCTGCCGTATCCAGAGTTCGGCGCAGATAACCGCCGCCGCCATAACCGGTATCATAAAATACCGCCAGCGTTTCTTAGCTATAGCTTGCTTAAGCACCACCAAACCCAGCCCGGCTATAGCCGCCGGAGTATTCAGCACCCCCAGAATAACGACTCCCCACCAGCGGCCCGAATCATTTAGCGCCATAGCCAATATACCCGCCCCTACCAATACAGCGGTGAAGACTTCCCCATAATACGTTGTTACATGATGGGAAAACATGGAACCCGCAATCAGAATAAGCAGAAACTTACGCAATAAACTGCGGTTTACATGGTTTCGTAATATGCGATAGAATAAAAACAACCCGCCGGCAAATACAAAAAAATTATACCTGGCGCACCACCAGGCCGGGGATTTATATAATTTGCCCAACAACCAGAACGGAGCGGAAAATATAGGGCCGATCATCGAATACGGCATACCCGATATTTTGCCCCGGGTTAATAATTCGGAGATGGCATAGAAGCGCGGCCCCCCGTCACCCACAATCTTATAGGGCAACATAAAAAAAAGGGCTGAAAGCCCCAATACAATCAAAGCGGTCTCTATAATCACCGGTTGAACTTGCTTGTTTTTTTGGTTTAATTTTGTCGACATCTTATTTAAAGTTGCTATAGCCCGTGGAGAAGTCGCCCTTTAGTATTTTTGAGGCCGCATAAAACAGAAAATGCCTCAACCGGCCCTTTTCGCCGGCTATTTTCAGGTGCCGGGTGAGTTGGTTTTTGGGGATATGGGTTGCCCTGGGCCTTTCGATCATCGAAAGCGCCCCCGGCTTGCAAGCCGACACACAGACGGCACACCCCAGACAGCGTTGCTGATCTATGACGGCTTTTTTAGCCTTATGCTCATCCGTAAGGCTTATGGCCTGTACCTGGCATCTGCCGGTACAGACACCACAACCGTTACAATGCTACGGGTTAATTTTGGCGATAAAGCGGCTGGGGGCCACCGCCTGGTTTATGTTCAGCCTATTTGTACCGGCCATAAGCTCACAACAGCAACTACAGCAATGGCAGATGAACAAGGGATCATCCCTTACATTATCGGTAATATGTACCAGTCCCAGCGCCTCTGTCTTATCCAACACCTTAAGCATTTCACTCATGGTAGCCGCGCTGGCAAATCCCCGGCGGACAAGGTATTCCGCCGCAAAATCCAGTCCCATACACACCTCAAGCGGAGCCTGGCAGGCAGCGCCCAAATGCAGGGCCTTATGCCGGCAGAAGCAATTTTGCAGGGATAGATGGGATGCATTGCGGATGATTTGGGACACCTGCTCATAGGGCATTATCTGACTGGTAAGCTTGGGTATGTTTTTTTCATAGATCAGCGTGCGGGACATCCGGGTTTTGGAGCCGAAGAATTCCAGCCCCATTTCTGCCCTTAAGCTCTTATCCATTAACTCAGCCAGGCGCTTTAGGGGCAGCTTGCTGTTTAAGCGCATAAAGGAAAATTCAAAGAAACCGAAAACGGTGGGAGTGAGCAGGAAAAAACGTTTATCGGCGGGAGCTGAATCAAGCACCACCCCTTTCCGGGCCATACTCTCTAAAATCTGTTTAAGGCGTGCCTCAGCAATCCCGGTGCGCTTAATCAACTCCTCCATAGTGGCCGGCCCCAGGGGAAACCGGGCGCCGACTTGAGCTTCTTCCTGGCTGTACAGGATTTTCAGGATTTCATAAATCTCGGCCGTCTCAGGAGCCCCTACTTGATATTGATTCAGTCGCTTGATTAAATCATGGTAAGGCTTTTCTGGCAGATGTTTCAAATGACCCATTTATCCCAATCCATTCATTATGCTGCTCTTGTCGGTGTTTCGGCCTGTCCCCAGGCCGAAACCAACAAGGTGTGCGCTAACCTCAAACCTTTCGGCTTGAGACAAGCCGAAAGACCAAATCCAGGCTAACTCCTCAGCTTCTCAATGATCGCATCAGCTACCTGGGAGGTGCCTACCGCAGTGGGATCATCCGGCCTGGGTTTCATGTCATAAGTCACTTGCTTACCTTCTTTAATAACCTCGGCAATAGCCGTCTCCAGGCGTTGGGCGGCCTGGGCCTCACCGATGTGTTTTAGCATCAGCATCCCGGAGAGCATCATGGCCATGGGGTTTACCCTGTTTAAACCCTTATATTTGGGGGCTGAACCATGAGTCGGCTCAAACAAGGCGGCCTCATCCCCCATATTACCCCCCGGCGCCAGACCCAAGCCGCCAATCAGACCGGCCGCCAGGTCGGAAATAATATCCCCGTATAAGTTGGGCAATACCAATACATCGTACAATTCCGGCTTTTGCACCAGTTGCATGCACATATTATCCACTATACGGTCTTCAAACTCAATATCCGGGTACTCCAGAGCCACCTCACGCGCCGCTTCTAAAAACAAGCCGTCGCTATATTTCATGATATTGGCCTTATGTACCGCAGTTACTTTGCGGCGTCCATTAGCCCTGGCATACTCAAAAGCAAAGCGCACAATTCTGGTTGAGCCGCTATGCGATATGGGTTTTATGCTGATCCCCGAATCCGGCAGAATATCGGTTCCACTTAATTGTTCAATACATTGTATTACTTTCTGGCAAGCCGGCGTATTCGCCTCAAATTCAATACCGGCGTATAAATCCTCGCTGTTTTCCCTGACAATTACCAGATCGATATTCTGATAGCGGGACCTGACCCCGGGATAGCTTTTGCAGGGCCTGAGACAGGCATACAGCTTTAATTCCTTGCGCATGGCCACATTTACGCTGCGAAAACCGGTGCCCACCGGGGTAGTAATCGGGCCCTTGATAGCTACCTTATTGCGGCGTATTGAGGCTAATACCTGCTCCGGCAAGGGAGTGCCATATTCCGCCAATACCCCTGTTCCGGCATGTTGTATATCCCAGGCAAACTCGACTCCGGTGGCTTCCAACACCCGGCGGGTGGCTTCACTGATTTCAGTTCCAACTCCATCGCCGGGGATAAGGGTTACTGCATGAACCATGAAATACTCCTTTTTATTTAATTGGATTTGGTCAATTTGTTATCAGAAAACAAAAAGTTAAAACAGATTATCAAAAAAGCGCCAAACAAGCAAGTTAAAACTGTATTAATCATGGAACAAGCGAGTCCCATCCAGATTACTTCGCGGTGGTTTAACTTCTTTCACCTATCTATATCGTTGAACCTTCGATACTTGCCTCGGCGACAACTTCAACTTCTCCGCCGCCGCCTTAACCGTACACCTACCGGCTAAACTCAAACTTACTACCGGCAACCTGTTTAATTCCTTACTGCTCAATGTAATTGTCTCCATACCCCCGATGGTGACATTTTTACCCAGCTACCACATGTAATTTAAAAAAGCTTGAATTTTTAGCGGAAAATGGTATAATTAAATTGACATATGATATAAAAAATTAATATTGTGTTTTTAAGAAAATCAAGGGCAAGGGTGTTTTTTGTTTTTTATTACAGTAACTGCTTGATTTATATATATGGTCGAGTTAAATTTATAAAATGAGTCGTGATTACAATTTATCTTAAACAATGAGGATAAAAAAATGAGGGGAATGGAGCCAAAAAGGGATTTTATAGTGAAAGGCCTGGCGACTTTTTTATTTTTAGTGTTTTTGCCGGTGAGTGTGTGGGCGGCGGATTATTATGTAGCGGTTACCGGTAATAATGCTAACGACGGGTCTGTAGGTGCGCCGTGGAAAACCATTACCCATGCCTTGGATCAGGCGATCGCCAATGATGTTATCCATGTAGCCAGTGTAACATATTCGACCTTGGCTACCGGCGAGAGTTTCCCGTTGGTTATGAAGCCGGGGGTTACTTTGTCGGGTGCCAACCGGGATACCACTATTCTGGATGCCGCTAATGCAGCCGGCGTGATATATGCTGAGGAGGTTAGCTCAGGCGGGCTGAGCAATTTTACGGTGACAAACGGCAAGGCCGGCAAGGGTGGTGGAATTAATGCTGTCGATTCCGGTATTAATATTACCAATAATATCATCAGGAACAACGAGGCTGCAAATGGCGGCGCTATTAATGCCAAGGGCTTCAGTGGAACGATCAGTGGTAATACCATTACCAGTAACCTGGCGACTGATACCGGCGGGGGCATCAGGCTGGTAGATTCAAACGCTGGCGTATCCGGAAATGTGATATCCAATAACCAGGCGGGAGCCGGCGCCGGCTTTTATGTGACTGATGGATCAAGTACAATCAGCGCCAATCAGATAACCCAGAACACAGCCTATATGCATGGCGGTGGATTATATGTGGCTGATTGCGCCGGCTCGATTGATCGCAATACCATCCTGAGCAACGAAGCCACCAGAGGCAGCGGCGGGGGTATTTATGCAGTTAATTTTTCGGGCAGCCTAAATAATAATTTAATTGCTAAAAATGTGGCGGATGCGGTGGCTGGTTTGTATGCCTCAGGTTTCGATGCCAATAGCGAAATAATAAATAATACTATAGCCGACAATATTGGAACACTGGCCGAATCGGTGGGCGGCATGCAAGCCGCCGGGGTATTAAGTGTATTAAAAAATAATATATTCTGGAATAATGGAGCCGATGATCTGTATGGGGGATTAGAGGGTGCGGGCACCTTAGCTGAAGGGACGGTGGGTATCAGTTATTCACTGATTAATGATTATGTGGGTACCCGTAACAATATTTATGGCGATCCCTTATTTATTAATACCGCCGGCAATGACTATCATTTGAACGATACTTCACCGGCGATTGATGTGGGAACCAGCGTGGGCGCACCCACGCTGGACCTGGATGGCAATCTTCGTCTGTATGGAAGTAGCGTGGATATGGGGGCTTATGAATATGCCAGCGCTCCTCCCCCGGTGTGTGGCAATGGGGTGATTGAACTTCCTGAGGAGTGTGATGACGGCAATACAGTGGATGGTGACGGTTGTTCGAGTACCTGTCAAATTGAAGCTACAGTTTGTGAGATTAAAACCGATTATACCCCAGGCGTGGCATGCGCCTCAAGTACGGTGGTGGTGAATAATGACGCCGAGTTAGACGCCTATCTTACAGATTTCGGCTTTAATGGGAGCAAATACCAAAACCTCAACCTTAACTACGATGTGGCCAGAACAAATATTAATATCCACTCTCCCTGTAAGATCAAATTAAAGGGCAATGTTGTATTGACCGGTGATAACATTTGTCTGGATGGCCGGGCGGGGGTAAAAGACAATAACGGGTACACTGCTAATGCTGCTTCAGTGACGATATTGTCCGAACTTGGACCTGCCGGCTTTGGTCAAGGCTCTGCTGTTAATGCCGGTGAATTGACCATCAGCGGTTTAAAGACCGTTAAGATTGGTAAAAATTCACAGGTTAACGTGACTGGAGCTGTCAGGGTGATTTCTACCGGTGATCTTCCCAGGAGTGATGCTGTTATCAGGCAAGGCGCTACCGTAAATGCCGGTAGCTTGGTGGTGGAAGCTTCCAGGGGAGCTATTATTGGGAAAAACGTGGAGCTTAACCTGAGCGGTGAGGCATCGGTTACTTCTACTGGTAATTATGCCAACAGTCATGCCAAGATTAAACAGGGAGCTGTTGTCAGCGCTAATAGTTTGAATATGACTTCGGGTAATAAAGCTTCGCTTAAGAAAAATACCAGCATAACCACTACCGGGAACTTTCACATGCAGGCCGCCTCCCCGAATAAATGTGCAATTGCCGGTTCAGCCACTATAAATGCGGGCAGTACTTCGGGTAATTGTTTTTAGGGGCGTCATAGCCAGGAAGAAAAGACAATCGGGGCGGAAGCAGGCGACAGGAAAAGAACGATAAAAATATACCCTTAACCCGAATAATTATTATCTTATTACCAGCAAAAGTTAGCTGAATTTATGAATAGATTGGGTTAGGAGCCTGTCGGACTTTAGGGTTCGTAGCGAGGAAAGTAAGAAATACAGCCCATTTTTTCGGTCATTTGAGGCGAATAGCGTGTTTATTTAACGAAAATGAGCGGGAAAATGGATATGTTTATCACTTTCCACAGTAGAATCATCTAAAGTCCGACAGGCTCCCAGGTTATTGTTTCTGTCTGGTGGATGATAACCCCTGTTTAAGCAACCAGAGTTCCTCACTGCCCAGCCAATGAGAAACCAAGAGGAACGCCCCTGCTCCTCCCGCAATACAGCCTCCCAAAATACCAACCTTACCCCACAGGGGCTGATTCATAAAAGTAAAGTAGTGGAGCATCTGCCAACATAACACCCCCATCACCGCAGAAGCCAAGGCAATGCGGCCAAAGGAAACCAGAATTATTCTGCCCCCCAACCGGCCTAATCGTTTGCGCAGGGTGAAGATTAAGCAACCGGCATTAATCATGCTGGATAGTGCAGTAGCTAAAGCCAGCCCGGCGTGCTTTAATGGCCCCATCAGGATTAAGTTCAGGAAAATATTGGCGGTCATGGCAATGATGGAAATCTTAACCGGCGTTTTGGTATCCTGCAGGGAATAAAACACCGGTACGATAACTTTGACGGCGGCATAAGCACATAAACCTACTGAATAACAGAATAAGGCTTGAGCCGAGGCTACCGTGGCCGAATAACCAAACTCGCCCCGTTGAAACAATAACTGTATAATGGGTTCACCCAGGACCATTAAGCCTATCATGGCGGGTGTGCTGACAAATAACACCAACCGTAATCCCATTGAAAATGTATTCTTAAGGCTGTCTAAGTCACCATCGGCTGCCTGCCGGGAAAGAGTGGGCAGGATAGCGGTTCCTAAGGCAATGCCGAATAGCCCCAGCGGAAATTGGACTAACCGGTTGCCATAATTTAAATAGGAAACACTTCCGGGGGGTAAAAACGAGGCCAGCACTCTATCAACGAAACCATTTATCTCATATACGGCTAAACCAAATATGGCGGGCAACATGAGTTGACCTATCTTTTTTAATCCCGGCTGGTTAAAATTAAAGTTAAGCTTAAATTTCATTCCCTTTAGTTTCAGGAATGGAAGTTGAAAAAGGAGTTGTACCATTCCTCCCAGGAGTACGCCAATGGCCAGGGCTACTACCGGATTAGCAAATTGCGGCGCCAGATAAACCGCAGAGGCGATGATACAGATATTAAATAGCGCCGGAGCCAGCGCCGGAGCCAGAAAGTGTTGCAGTGAATTCAGGATACCCATAAATAAAGCGGCCAAACCGATGCAGAGGATAAAGGGGAACATGATTCTGGTAAGCAGAATGGTGAGTTCTTGCTTGTTCTTTACCGCCTTAAATCCGGGGGCCACCAGTTTGACGATTAAAGGAGCGGCCACTACCCCCAATATGGTTACCAACACTAAGATTATCAAAGTGATACAAATTGTGGCGGCAGACAGATCCCAGGCTTTACGTTCACCTTTGTTGCGGTAATATTCGGTAAATACCGGAATGAATGAAGCGGAGAGCGCGCCTTCCGCCAATAGGCGGCGCAACATATTCGGTATCTGGAAAGCCATAAAAAAGGCATCCGCCGCCAGGCCGGCGCCGAACAGGTAGGCTACCACCGCTTCACGGACCAGCCCCAGAATACGGCTGACAAAGGTGGCCAGACTGATTATACCGGTGGACCTGATTAGTTTTCTATGATCGCTCATGGAATTTTTGACAAGCTTGACAGGTTTTGATATATCTCATAGAATTAAATATATAACAATAGCTGGCAGGGGAGGAAATGTACTGGGCATCGGCATGTCTGAATTATTAGTTATTTTGTTGATCATATTAATTTTTGTCGGGCCACAAGAATTGCCGCAACTAGTTAGCCGGCTAAGCCAAGGGTTCTCTGAATTAAAAAAAGAAACCGCCAGATTGCGAGCAGCCATAACGAAAGATTCAGACTCTTAACCGGCAACCAGGCATAATAACCTGGCTCAGATTGCCTTATAACGCATAGAGTGGGAAGCATTCCCACCCTACTGATACAGAGAAAGCAACTAAACAAGGATAATATGACCCGAGTTTTACAGAAAAGGAGCCCTGACTCCTATGACTGAAAACAGAATACCGTTCCTGACCCACTTAGAAGAGCTGCGAAAAAGGCTGATTAAAATTCTGTTAGCCGTCGGCGTGGGGTTTGGGGCCAGTTATCTTTTTTCCGGTCAAATCCTCCGCTGGTTGAAACAACCGCTCCCGCAGCATTTAGTATTTATCAGCCCTGCCGAAGCTTTTATGGCAAATTTAAAGGTTTCCTTTTTTGCCGGGGTGATAATTGCCCTGCCTTTCTCCCTGTTTCAAATTTGGCGATTTATTGCGCCGGGATTAAAGCAAAATGAAAAATCTTACGCCGCCTCATTTATTGTCTTCGGCAGCTTACTCTTCCTGGCCGGAACATTATTCGCCTATTATAGCATTTTACCTATAGGATTACATTTTTTATTAAGCTATGCTTATCCCGGTTTACAACCCATGATTTCAGTAGGGTCATATCTATCTTTTTGTATGGTGATTATGTTTATGTTCGGGTTGGTTTTTAACCTGCCGGTAATAGTGGTCATGCTTACCAGAATGAGGTTGGTTAATTACACCCAGTTAGCTAAAAGCAGGAGATACGCTATCCTGGTGATATTTATAGTTGCCGCCGTGTTGACCCCGCCGGATGTGTTCACTCAATTATTGATGGGTATTCCGCTGCTGCTGTTATATGAAATCAGTATCTGGTTATCTTACCTGTTTGGGCCGGGAGAAAAGATTGAACTGTGATTGACCCGGCTGCTGTTTTAAGTCTTCCACTGCCTTTTTGGCAGCTCTAATCTCAGCCTCCTTTTTACTCTTTCCCTGACCATAAGCCAGGCGCTGACCGTTTATTATTAATTCTACCTCAAATGTACGGTTGTGAGCTGGCCCATTCTGGGCTACTAATTCATATTTGGGGCAGCAATTAAATTTGGCTTGAGTATATTTCTGGAGCAGGCTTTTGTAATCTGCAAAACTGCCTTGGGTGTGGGTCTTTTCTAACTGGCGGCGGAATTGTTTGATGATGAATTGCCGGGCGGCTTCCAAGCCTCCATCCAAATAGATAGCAGCAATTAAGGCTTCCAGCACATTAGCTAACAGGGAACTTTTCCGGCGACCCTGGGTTTGTTCTTCACCCTTACCCAATAACAGGTATGACCCCAGATCAATTTCTGAAGCCACGTAAGCCAATACTTGTTCACTAACCAAATATGACTTAATGGCTGATAAATCACCTTCCCGGTAATGGGGATATTTGTCCATCAGGTAATCGCAGATCACCAGGCTTAAGACGGCATCGCCCAGGAACTCCAGCCGTTCATTATGGGAAAGACCGGAATTCTTATGCTCATGGGCGAATGAACTATGCACAACGGCATTCACCAACAACCGTTCATTGTTGAATGTATAGCCTATATTTTTTTGAATGAGGGATAGGGATTTGCCGTTTTGGCGGTAATGCACCGACCTTAATCCTCAAATTGCTTAAAGAGTAGAGTGGCGTTTGTTCCCCCAAAACCGAATGAATTGGAAAGCGCCATATTTACCGGCATCTTAAGCGCCTTATTGGGGACATAATCCAGATCACAATCAGGATCAGGATTTTCATAATTTATGGTGGGGGTGACTATTCCGCGGGCAATGCTCAGCGCACATACTATGGCTTCCACCCCTCCGGCAGCCCCCAGCAGGTGGCCAACCATTGATTTGGTGGAGCTTACCTTAAGTTTATAGGCGTGTTCACCAAACACACTTTTGATAGCCTTGGTTTCATGCTTATCGCCAAAGGTGGTAGAAGTTCCATGGGCATTGATATAATCCACCTCTGGTGGAGCGACACCTGCATGATTCAGGCAGTTTCGCATGGAGCGCATGGCTCCTTCGCCTGAAGGATCCGGAGATGCGATATGGTAAGCGTCACCAGACATACCGAAGCCTACTATTTCGGCATATATTTTAGCTCCCCTGCGGCGGGCATATTCCAGCTCTTCCAGAATTATTATCCCGGCGCCCTCTCCCATTACAAAACCGTCCCGGTCTTTATCAAACGGGCGGCTGGCGCGAGTGGGTTCATCATTTCGGGTAGACAAAGCCTTCATGGCCGAGAAGCCACCCACCGCTAAAGGGGTTATTACCGATTCGGCCCCTCCGGCTATCATCACCTCGGCTTCACCCCGTTGAATACAGCGGTAAGCTTCGCCAATACAGTGGTTACCAGTAGCACAAGCAGTGACTATGGCATAATTAGGCCCTTTGAAACCAAAGCGGATAGAGATTTGACCTGAAGCCAGATTTACAATCAACATGGGGATAAAGAAAGGGGTAAGCTTACCGCCAGCCAATACCGCTTCATGCCACCGCTCAATTGCCGGTAAACCACCAATGCCGGAACCTACCAATACCCCGGCCCGGTGGGACTCAGCCGCATCCACCTTTAACCGGGCGTCATCCATCGCCATCATACTGGCTGCCAGGGCGTATTGAATAAAGATGTCCATTTTCTTGACATCCTTGGCGGGAATATAATCCTTGGGATCAAAGCCTTTGACCTCCCCGGCGATGCGAGAATCATACCCGCAGGCATCAAACCGGGTTATATGCCCTACCCCCGACTCCCCCCGACACAAGGCAGACCACGTCTGTTCCACCCCAATACCTAATGGGGTGACTGCTCCCAAGCCGGTTACAACTATCCTTCTTTCAACCAACTCTAACCTCCCTTGCCAAGGTTACTATTAGTCCAGCATAATAAACAAGCTGCTATTACTTGGCCTCACTATGTGCCTGAATATATCTCACGGCATCTCCCACAGTGGCAATCTTTTCGGCGTCATCGTCCGGAATTTCAATATCGAATTCCTCTTCGAAGGCCATTACCAACTCCACTGTATCCAAGGAGTAAGCTCCTAGATCATCCACAAAGGAGGCCTCTGGGGTAATCTCTTCTTCAGCTACTCCCAGGTTATCAACAATAATACTTTTTACCTTCCCGGCAACTTCCATGTAAACTGTTCACCTCCCTTAATTAATGGATTAATTTTATGATTTTCAAATCTATAACATATATTTTTGTCTACATCAACCGAAAAATTATTTTTTTCTCAAGTATCGGCGAATTATACAAATTTTCAGACTGTCCTGGATTATGCAGCAGCCAACGGAGAGTCGGCTACATATACATACCCCCATTTACCGATATCACCTGTCCGGTAATATAATCAGCGGCCGGCGAGAGCAGAAATTTAGCGGCTGCGGCCACTTCTTCCGCGGTGCCAAATCTGGCCAGCGGAATGCGGTTCAGGATTTGCTCTTTTACCTCGGTGGATAAGCCTTTAGTCATATCAGTAGCTATAAATCCGGGAGCGATAGCATTAACCGTAATTCCGCGTGGGGCCAGCTCCTGGGCCACGGTTTTGGTAAGCCCGATTATACCGGCCTTGGCGGCGGCATAGTTGGCCTGACCCGAATTTCCGGTTAAGCCTACCACTGAGGTTATATTTAAAATCTTACCCTTTCTGGCTTTCAGCATGTGACGAGCCGCACACCTGGTAAGATTGAACGCTCCACTTAAATTAACCGCCAACACCTCATCCCAATCCGGCTTACTCATTCTGATAAGCAAACCGTCTCTGGTAATACCGGCATTATTAACCAATATATCCAACCGGCCAAACTGCCCGATTAGCTGCTTTACCGCCTGCTCCACCTGCGCATAATCGGCTACCTCAACCGATAAGGCCAGCGCCCTAACCCCCAACTGTTCAATTTCAGCGGCTACGCGTTGGCAACGCTCCTGGTTGCGTGCCAAGATGGCCACATCAGCCCCATCGGAAGCCAGCGAGAGCGCAATCGAGCGACCGATTCCCCTTGAACCGCCGGTTACTAGGGCCACCTGCCCGTTGAACACTTTATCCATGTTTAACACCCCTTTAATACGCTCAAAGTCTTTTGCAGATTATTTTCATCTTCCACTTGCAAAATGCCGGCATTTTTATTTATACGCTTAAGCAGTTTCTTTAGCACCTGGCCGGGGCCTAACTCAATGAAGGTATCCACTCCTTTGTCTATCATATACGAAATGGAATCCTCCCACAACACCGCAGATGATACCTGTTTAATAAGCGCCGCTTTTATCTCGGCAGCCGAGGTTATCGGTTTAGCGGTTACATTACTGATGATTGGAACTTGCGCCTGGTTCAACGTTAGCTGCTCCAATTCATAAGCCAATTTTTCTCCGGCGGCGCTCATCAAGCTGCAATGAGAGGGGATAGAAAGCGGCAACTGTTTTGCTAATTTAGCTCCGCGCTCCTTGGCTTGCTGCATGGCCTTAAGCACCGCGTCTCTCGAACCTGAAATAACCACCTGCCCCGGGCAATTGAAATTGGCCGCCTCCACTATATCGGGAGGGTTAAAGCCCCTGCATATATCCAATACCTCATCCCGTTTAAGACCTATTATAGCCGCCATCGCCCCTTGTCCTTCCGGTACGGCGGCTTGCATATATGCGGCCCTTTTTTGCACCAATAACAGTGCCTGTTCAAAGCTTAAACTACCGGCGGCTACCAAGGCGGTATACTCTCCCAGGCTGTGCCCGGCCAGCATATCGGGCTTTATGCCGTTATCGCTAAGAACCGCCCAGGCTGCTATACTAGCGGTTAAAATCGCCGGTTGAGTGTGGATAGTCCGGTTTAGTTCTGCTTCGGGACCGCAAAAACACAACTGACTTAAATCATAACCCAGAATTTGATCGGCCTGCTTAAAATAAGCCCTGGCCTTGGGATAGACATCCGCCAGTTCCTTACCCATACCCACATATTGCGATCCCTGACCGGGAAATAAAAATGTACGTTTACTCATAAGCTTTTCATTTCGGCCATCTTTGTAGATGGAACTTAGCGCATATTAGGCAATGGCTCCAACTCTTCTCGCCCATTGATGAGTTTCAACTTCAAAATCCGGGAATATTGATTTTAGTTCTTGAATTTGCTCCTTTGAAAAAGTGCTATTACAACTAATTCTAACAAATGGTTTATCCATAATTTTGCTTTATTCTTAAAAATTGATATCTTCCAGCATAAAATCTTTTTTACCAATCATAGCTCAATGCTCACTACCACCGCCAGTGCGCTGGTAATTTTTTGCATCACTGTATTAGAGAGCTTTCCCAATCGCCGTATACATCTTTCTTGCGCTACCGAGCGTACCTGAAAAGCATCTGCGGCTGAGGGTTTGTCCAATCCATTTTTGGTATCAGATTCCAAGCGAACCATCCAGGAGGCAACAGCATAACGGTCTTTCCATTCGGTAATGGGAACGATTACCTTCAACGGCAAAATACCAATGGCATTATCACTTACTATGATCGCCGGGCGAGTTTTCTTGATCTCAGCGCCAATCGTTGGAGACAAATTGATGAGCCAGATTTCACCCCTCCGCATGAAAGTCCTCACTGTCGAGAGCGGTGAAAGCGGTTAGCTCACCACCAGCAACGTAATCTGGTAACAGGGCCTTTGCTGCGGCAGCTAGTTGTCGTTTCTTTTCCGTCTGTGTTAGTGGTTGTTTCATCCGTTTAAAGTCTTCACGAACCAGATGCAACTCAGCTTCAATAATTGCCAGGCGTTCCGTCAGCGTAAGCTTTTTGAATTCCTCCAGCAGCTTTACTTGAGTCATATATACATTCTCCTCATCTTACCCCAGCACTTCTTTAAAGCGTTGGGTCAAGGCGGGCACTATATCAAATAAATCGCCTACAATACCGTAGGTGGCCACGTTAAATATGGGGGCCTCCGGGTCAGTGTTTATGGCCACTATCACATCCGAGGACTGCATACCTGCCAAATGCTGAATAGCGCCGGATATGCCGCAGGCTATATATAGCTTGGGACATACGGTTTTGCCGGTCTGACCCACCTGATGCGAATACGGAATCCAGCCGGCATCCACTGTGGGGCGGGATGCGCCGACCGCCCCGCCTAACACCTTGGCCAAATCTTCTATCAGCTTGAAATTTTCCGGCTTACCCAGACCGCGGCCACCGGAAACAATAATATCGGCTTCGGTTAAATTAACCGTATCGGTTATCTCCTCCACCAGCTCAATCAGTCTGGTGCGTAAGGTTAGCTTGCCGGCATCAATTTCTTTGGTGATTATCTTACCCTTACGGCTTTTGTCACAAACCGCCTGCTTCATCACCTTATGCCGTACAGTAGCCATCTGCGGCCGGTTATATGGACAAAGTATAGTGGCCATAATGTTGCCGCCAAAGGCCGGTCGGGTTTGCTCCAGTAACTTGCTTTCGGGGTTTATTTCAAGCTGAGTGCAATCGGCAGTCAGCCCGGTGTGTAACTTAACCGCTACTTTAGGAATAAAAGAGCGGCCTATGGCCGTAGCCCCGGTAAGCACGATATTGGGCTTATATTCGTTAATTAGCTCGGTTAACACCTGGGCATAGGAGTCATCGTGAAAGTCTTCCAACACCGGGTCATCTGCTAAATATACCTCGTCTGCCCCATAATAAATAAGCTGTTGGGCAGCTTCCTGCACGTTATTACCCAGAAGTACCGCCGCCAACGGCTGGCCCAGTTTATCGGCCAGCTTGCGGCCCTCTCCCAAAAGCTCATAGGCTACACTTGAAACCTGCCCCCTACGCTGTTCGGCGAATATCCACACTCCGCGATAGCTACTTAAATCTCCTTTTGCCTCACGCTCATCTATAATCATAATCGCCTCTGTAGCGCATACCTCCACACACGAGCCGCACAGGGTACACTCATCACCGATAACCGCCACTTCACCCTCGATGGAGATTGCCCCGTAGGGACAGGCCGGTATACATACCTCGCAGGCGATACATTTTTCTGCTAACACCTTAATGCTCATAGTTTTCTTTGCCCTATTCTATTTAATAAATTTTTTGCTGCTTGCTAAAAAATCATTTATTAAGCATTTAAATCTAAAACCATTTTACACCACTCGATCTTGTTTTAGCTGGGCAACCAGTTTATCCACTATTTCCGGAGTACTGCCGGTAAGCGTCTCTCCACTCCCCCGCGGAGGCGGTGTGAATATTTTAACCACCTTGGTGGGTGAGGCCGGCAAACCTACGCTGTCCTCGGTCACTCCCAAATCTTTTAAATTCCAGCTGGTAATTTCAGCTTTTTTGGCGTTCAGCTTACCGCGTAAAGACGGCAGCCGGGGTTCATTTATTTCCTTGACCACGGTGATAAGCGCCGGCAGTTTGCTCTCAATTACTTCATAACCCTCATCCATCAGCCGTTCCACCCGCAGCAGGCTGTCATCTATCTCTTCTATTTTCCGGATATAGGCTACAAATGGAATGTCCAGAAATTCGGCTATTCCAGGGCCTACCTGGGCGGTATCACCATCTATGGCCTGCTTACCGCACACAATTAGGTCAAAATCGCCGATCTTCTTAATGCCTTGTGCCAGGGTATATGAGGTAGCCCAGGTGTCCGAGCCGGCGAAGGCTCTGTCAGAGAGCAACACCGCTTCATCAGCCCCCAGGGATATGGCTTCTCTGAGTGCGGTTTCCGCCTGAGGCGGGCCCATGGTCAGCACGGTTACCGTACCCCCGCAACGCTCGCGTAGCCTTACTCCCTCTTCTATGGCATAGGCGTCGTAGGGATTGATAATAGATTCCACCCCTTCTCTAACCAGGGTATTGGTTTCCGGGTTTATCTTTACCTGAGTAGTGGCTGGCACTTGTTTTATACAGACGATTATTTTCATTTTTGAAATTCCCCAATTTTTTCGTATAACAATGTTGCTTCACAAAATGCCTCCCTGCGATATACCAGAAAGTATGCCTCAGTCGCCATTTTGTTTGCGCCCTGTTCTCCGAAATCTGGGAAAATTCCCACCAAATTATCCAACTTCATGCCCCTTTTTAGAGAAATTATAGCGTTTGTTTTTACTTACTGGCGCTTTCTTTTATAAGTTGTAAGGCGATTACGTTGCGTTGTATCTGATTGGTGCCCTCATAAATCTGGGTAATCTTGGCATCCCGCATCATCTTCTCCACCGGATACTCCCGCATATAGCCGTAGCCTCCCAGAATCTGCACCGCATCGGTGGTGACTTTCATACACATATCAGCGGCAAACAGTTTACACATGGCGGAGACCTTGGATACATTCCTGGCGCCGCTATCCACATGTCTGGCGGTTGCATAAACCAGCGCCCGGGCGGCCTCGATCTGGGTGGCCATATCGGCCAGCATATGCTGGATAGCCTGGAACGAGGAAATGGGTTTGCCGAACTGCACCCGCCGGCGGGCATAGCTAAGCGCCTCATCCAACGCACCCTGGGCGATACCCACCGCCTGCGCCCCAATTCCGGGGCGGGTGCAATCCAGCGTCTTCATGGCTACGATGAACCCCATGCCTTCCCTGGCTAATAAATTTTCTTTGGGCACGCGGCAATTCCTGAAGATAAGTTCAGTGGTGGATGAGCAACGGATGCCCATTTTTTTCTCTTTTTTGCCGAAACTAAAACCCTCCCAGCCCTTCTCTACAATAAAAGTGCTGGCACCCCGGCTGCCTTTAACTTTATCAGTCATGGCTACTACGGTATAGGTATCAGCTTCTCCGCCGTTAGTAATCCACTGTTTAGTGCCGTTTAGTACATAATGATCCCCATCGGCTACCGCGGTGGTCTGGATACCGCCGGCATCACTGCCGGCCTCCGATTCGGTCAGCCCAAAGGCGGCCAACTTTTTGCCGCTGGCTATATCAGGCAGGTATTTTTGTTTCTGAGCTTCATTACCAAACAGCAATATAGGATAAGTCCCCAGGCCGCTCGCCGCATAACACACCGCCACCCCGCCGCAGGCCCGACTGATCTCCTCGGTAGCCAGGCATAACTCAAAACAACCGCCGCCCATCCCGCCGTACACTTCAGGAATATATAAGCCGCACATATCAGACTCAGCCAACACCTTCATGATTTCCCAGGGGAATTCCTCTTTTTCATCCAGTTCAGCCCGCACCGGCACAATTTTTTCCTGGGCGATCTGACGGGCTAAATCCCTAATCATCTGTTGTTCTTCAGTAAGAAAATAATCCATAGTAATTCCTCTTTGTTGAAAACCGCCAACAAAAATTCTGGCAAGCTTTACAAATCATGTTAAGTTTTTAACCTTAATGATTCGGGCGTTATTATTAGTAAATAAACCTACCACCTGATCAAAGCCGCCGCCCAGGCCAAACCGCTTCCGAAGGCGGACAACAATACCAGATCTCCCCGTTTTAAGCGGCCATTACGGGCAGCCTCATCTAAGGCAATAGGAATAGAAGCAGCTGAGGTGTTGCCATACTTGTGAATAATGGAATATACCTTATCCAGGGGAAGGGATAAGGCGTTAGCTACGGCCTGGATGATGCGACTATTGGCCTGATGGGGAACAAAAAGAGCTACATCTTCGATAGTGAATCCGTTATCTTTTAAAATGGTTTGGGCTGATTCGGTTAAGTTACGCACCGCTATTTTAAATATTTCGTTACCCTTCATTTTAATATGATGTAATCCTTCAGTTATTGTTTTATGACTTGCAGGTAACCTCGAACCACCGGCCGGCATAACCAGCAAATCGGCAAAAGAGCCGTCGGTATATAATCGGATATCAATAATGCCCCGCCGATTATCATCGCCGGCCTGTACCACCGCTGCTCCCGCTCCATCGCCGAATAATACGCAGGTATTGCGGTCACTCCAATCTACTGTTTTGGAAATGGTCTCCGCACCGAGAATCATGATATTTTTATAGCTACCGGACAACAAAAACTGCTCAGCTACCTTCAGCCCATAGACGAAACCCGAACAAGCGGCATTAAGATCAAAGGCGGCGGCATTCTCAGCCTCAAGCTGGTGTTGAATCAGGCAGGCCGTGGCTGGAAACACCCGGTCCGGGGTTACGGTGGCTACAATGATCAAATCCAACTCAGCCGCCGTAATCCCGGCAGCATCCAGCGCAGCCGTAGCTGCCGGTACTGCCAGATCGGAGGTGGCTATATTGTCTTCCGCTAACCGGCGCTCACTAATACCGGTACGGGTTTGAATCCATTCGTCCGAAGTATCCACCTTTTTTTCTAAATCGAAGTTGGTGAGCACCCTTTCCGGGAGGTAGGAGCCGGTGCCGATAATTATTGCGCGTGCCAAAACTCAGGTTTTCCTTTCACTAATGCTGCTCCACAATTTAGCGGCCTTACTGCGTTGAATAATATTGGCCTCTATATGTTCATTTACGTTATGTTTTACAAATTCCGAGGCCACCCGAATAGCATTCTTAATAGCCTTGGCGCGGGATTTACCGTGGCAGATAATACAAACCCCATTCATGCCTAATAACGGTGCACCGCCATATTCAGAATAATCGATCCGCTGCCTCAACCCGATCAGTGAGCTTTGCAGCAATCGCCCGCCTATTCTATTTAAAAAGCTTTTTTCCGCTTCCCGCTTAAAGAGTATGCTAAGCGTATCCGCCAGCGCCTCACTCATCTTGAGCGCCACATTTCCGGCAAAACCGTCACATACAATCACATCCGCATCGCCATTATAAATATGCTTACCTTCCACATTGCCAAAAAAATTAAGCGGAATTTCTTTTAGTAGTTCATGTGTCTGCTTGGTAAGCTCATTCCCCTTGCCCGGTTCCTGTCCAATGTTCAATAAACCGATTTTCGGGTCAGCAATCCCCATTACATCCTGGGCGTACATCTTCCCCATAATGGCAAATTGAAGCAGATGGAAAGGCTTACAATCCACATTAGCCCCTACATCCAGAATAAGAGTCAGCCCCTTCATCGAAGGCAGTAGCGCCGCAATTGCCGGGCGTTCAACGCCTTTTAACGAACCAAGCGTTAACTTGGCGCAAGCCATAGCCGCACCGGTATTACCGGCGCTGATCATGGCCTGAACCTCACCGTTTTTAACCGCTAAGGCAGCTTTAAATAGAGATGAATCCCTTTTGCGCCGCAGTACGGTCACAGGGGCCTCATCCATACCGACTACATCGGCGGCGGGAATCACCTGTAGCTTAAGCCCGCTGGTATCATGTTTGGCCATTTCCTGCCGGACAACCTGTTCGATTCCCACCAGGCAAACTTCCAGATCGTACTCTCTGGCAGCCCAAATAGACCCTTCGACCACTGCTTCCGGGGCATTATCGCCCCCCATTGCATCAATGGCAATTTTCATGATCTATTTTTGCGCTTCAAGTCTAATTATCTCTTGGCCATTATAATAGCCACAATCCATACATACCCGATGGGGAAGTTTTACTTCCTGGCACTGGGGGCAGGTGGTATATTGGGTAGCGGTCAATTTTTTGTGAGTGCGGCCCTTATCCCGCTTGGATCTGGATATTTTTCTCTTCGGTAAAGCCATTTCAAAACTCCCAACTATAGTATAATATAGTGATTTTTCACAAAACAGTCACTTTTTTTGGCAAACAATAATAATAATGTCCAGCCTCAACTTTGTCAAGGGAAAATAGGTTTTTAATTAGGTTTTTGCAAATAACCTGAATTAGGTGTAAAACTGCTTGAATATATTGGACTTAATTTCATTTTGAACATTAATTTCGTAAATTTTCAATAAGAATATTACCGGGAAGCTGATAAACTCGAAGCGCTGAACCAAACACAGATTCGCATCAGATAAGATCCGAATTGTTGGGGTTCAGCAACTGCTGTAAGGCCCTGAATGAACATTCACTTAAGTTTATCTCTGAGTATCGCCGGCCGATCCGATCCAGCCGATGGGCATCAGAGAAGGTAAAAAAATGAAACGGAGCAGCTTGAGAAAGAACTTTCTGTTGAGAAAGACCTTCCTCTCGGGCGAAATTTTCCTGTAAATAACTACTAAAAGAGATGTTTTTCAGTTCAAAAGCATTGATATTGTATTTACTGATAATCTCCGGGAAAAAGGCTTGACGCGGTGGGGTTTTATCCAAATGATCGCTGATTATCAACCCACCCGCAGCAAGTACTTCAGCAATAATAGTTTCAAGGCCGACCGGAATTCGAAAATGACAGTCCCCCTGATGTCGGCATTCAATCCCTAAATCGGCTAACAACCTATCCAGTTCGCCCTTAGGTTTATGCTCATCAAATATAGCCAACAGATATACCTCATTCAGCTCTCCCACCCGGGTGGACAATTCCACTCCCGGAAGCACCACCAGGCGGGTTTGCCGGGCCGCCAGCCGCAGCTTATCCACATACTCAACCGAGTGATGGTCGGTAACGGCAATCATATCCAACCCTGATTCCAATGCCCGGCAGACTATTTTCCGGCTTATATTATCCGTTTGTGTCTCAGCAAAGCAGCGGGAAGCCGGGGTATGGATATGAAGGTCCAGTCGATACATTATATGGCTAAACCAAAGAGGCCGGGCATAGGGTATTAATACAGCAATCTTCATGCAGGGGGCGGCGGGCTTTACATACCTTACGCCCGTGATGAATCAGTAAATGGGAAAAGATAACCCAATCCTGTTTGGGCACTTGTTCCATAAGTTCAAATTCAATTTTAACCGGGTCATTCCGGCTGGTAAGCCCCAGCCGCTGGGTTAGCCGGCTTACATGGGTATCCACCACCATTGACGGAATACCAAAATATGAACCCAACACCACATTGGCTGTTTTACGGCCCACCCCTTCCAGTTGCACCAGTTTATCTAAGCTGGCGGGCACCTGCCCCCCATATTTTTCCAGCAGGGATTTGCTACAGTTGATAATGCTTTTAGCCTTATTTTTATAAAAACCGGTGGAGCGTATATCCTGTTCCAGTTCCGATTGATCTGCTTTAGCATAATCCATCGCGGCGGGGTATTTTTTAAATAACCGCCCGGTCACTTGATTTACACGCTCATCGGTACACTGAGCAGAAAGAATAGTAGCCACCAATAATTCAAGCGGATTGCCAAAGCTCAGGGAACATCCGGCATCAGGATACTCCGTCTTTAATAGCTTAATTATCAGTAACAGCCGTTCCTTAAGTTGTAAGGGCATGCCGGACTAATCGGTTAAACTGATGGTAATTTCAGGAGGATTTTGGATGGTATTATGCACCAAACAATGCTCAGCTACCTTGATAATAGCTTGTTGTCTATCTTTAGCCTTGATTTTGGGGAGTTTAATATCTACGGTAATACTGCCTATGCGGGCCGGATTTGTGGCTTTTTCCCACTCTAAACTCAGCATCATATCACTGGGGTTAATGCCGACATTCTTGCAATAATTTAAGACATATACCCCCATGCAGGAAGCCAGGGAAGCTACAAAAACCTCCGGTGGGGTCATACCCTTATCGGTGCCTTCCTCTCCCAGCGGCTGATCCACTAAAAGCTGATGTCCCCGAGTGGTTACCATAAACTTCCTGCCACCCTTAAAAGCAACCTTCATCTCCATAAAATTAAACCCTTTGTATAAATCATTGAAATTAACGAAAAAATAGACTCCACCGGCTTAAGTACAGGCTTAAAAAGTAACATTATCGCCCATAAATTGTCAAGCCCTTTTATCTTCGAAAAATGTTTAGTTTAAACTGACGTAATTTGCCAGACAAAAATCATTTGAAATGTTCATACCCTTTTTTGGGGATAACCGGTTGCCCGTTGCTATCAATAAAATGGATTCCCCGCGCTCCTGATTCAATGCAACCGATAACCGATAGTGGGGTTTGGTGTTGTTTAGTAAATTCCTGTATCAAATGATCAAGCTTATCAGCAGGTACGGTAAATAGCAGTTCATAGTCTTCCCCGCCGCCAAGCGCCAACTCGTAAACCGAAAGGCCCAACTGTCGGGCGGCATCCGCTACTGCCTGGGAAATAGGCAATCGATTAAGCCAAATTTCAGCCCCTACGTTACTTTCTTTAGTCAGTTGTTTAATATCAGATGCCAGCCCATCGCTTAAATCTATCATCGAACTGGCCCGTCTGCTCTTTGCGATCAGGCGCGCCTCTTTACATAGCGGGGTGGGGGTAAGTTGCCGTTTTACCAAGCCTGGATGGGAGTCTGGCTTGTTGGCCCTAAGTAGCGCCAGCCCGGCCGCCGCTTCACCCAGGCAGCCGGTAACCAGCAGATGATCGCCCGGTTTTGCGCCCCGCCGGCTGAGCAATAGCTCTTTTTCTACCTCACCCCACAGGCTGATACTGATCATTATGGTATTGGGGGAGGCCGAGGTGTCCCCACCAATTATGGCAGTTCCATACTGCTCCCCCAGCGCTTTTAACCCATCGTAGAGTTCAGTGACAAACTCCAGGGTTGTATCCGCAGGTAAAGCCATACTTACTAAAGCATAACGCGGTACGCCGCCCATAGCGGCAATATCGCTTAAATTCACTGCCAGCGCCTTATGCCCCAGTTGATGCGGAGTGATATAGTTTAAATCAAAGTGTACCCCTTCCAGCAACAGGTCACGGCTCAGCAAGCCCAATTTTGCACCGGGCAGGGAAAATGCCGCCGCATCGTCCCCAATTCCCAATACTACATTGGGGGAAGAAGTTGCCAGCCTTTTTTTTATCTGAGCCAGCAGCTTAAATTCACCTATATCGGAAATTTTTTTCTTGTTCATTGACCAAGACTGTTAGATTTTTTACAAAAATTTTTCATGAAGAACCCAGGGATGCAGGAAGGAGAAAATTTGGGTATGATGTTATTTTTATCTACCTTCCCTTCCGGCCACAATTCTGTTCTATCTGCCTGAAAATCTAATCAAATCTACGTACTATAATTTTATTTTAGGCACAATTTTGAAACGTTATCAGCCAGTTCAGCAAAACCCTCCAGGCTGATGGTTTCCCCCCGTACACTGCCGTCTATCCCGGCATCAGCTAAGGCCGCTTTAAGCGATGACACCGGCAAATTTAGTGATGCGGCACGGCTTAGCGCATTAAGAATAGTCTTGCGCCGCTGGGCGAAGGCGGCTTTTACCAGCTTAAAAAATAATTCCTCATCCTTGACAACTACCCTAGGTTCTACTAAAGGGGTAAGTTTTACCACCGCTGAATCCACTTTGGGCCGGGGGCTGAAACATTCACTGGGCACCGACATTATATGTTCGACATCCATATGATATTGGATGGCTAAAGTCAAGCTGCCGTAAGCCTTAGTACCTGGCTCGGCTGCCAGCCGCCGGGCAAACTCGGCCTGAAACATTATTGTCAACTGCTCAAACAATAGTTTATGCTTTATTAGCGTTAACAAAATCGGAGTGGAGAGGTAATACGGCAGATTAGCTACAAGCTTAAACCTGGCGGTTTTGCTTGCCAGATATTGCTCAGCCAACCGTTGATAGTCATATTTAGCGGCATCTGCCCGGATGATTGTCACATTGTGGTTATCCTTAAGCGCCTGCTGTAAGAACTCACATAACCGGGGGTCTATCTCCAACGCAATGACCTGTTTGGCGGCTTGGGCCAGATACCAGGTCAGCTTACCGGTTCCGGGGCCGATTTCTACTACCTGCTGCCGGGGAGTAAGCTTTGCCGCCTGGACAATTTGCTGTAGTATGGGGTGAGAGATCAGGTAGTGCTGCCCAAAATGTTTACGAGCCGGGGGAATCCGCAGGCTAGGGCCGTCAGCAG
Source organism: bacterium (assembly GCA_024277675.1). Lineage (GTDB taxonomy): Bacteria > SZUA-182 > SZUA-182 > SZUA-191 > JAJRXT01 > JAJRUS01. The sequence continues at coordinate 45,631 of JAJRUS010000139.1, forward strand.
AAAGCATTTTGGCTGTTCCTTATGGCGAGGTATAGCTTATCTTATTTAACCGCCCGATAATATCTCCCAAACCGATAGCATTTTCAGCTATGCCCTCCAAGGGGACTAAATCTTCAGACATCAAGGCCCAGATACGTCCTTCCTTGGTACCGAAGATATTCTTGTTCACCTTAATCTTCATCACCGTACCTGGAATATCATCCCAACGCTGCCGGCGGCGCTGTTTTTTCTCCTGCTTGTCATTCAGCACTTCTATTATATATTTATCTATCCCCTTGTCGGGAATGGATGGAATCCAATATTTCTTCCCCTTCCGAATTTTGCCGAACGCCCCCGCCCTGAGATTATAAAAGGCGGAGAGAATATCGTGATAGGTTACCCCCTTCGGGATATCATAGCAATTCTGACTTACAATGCGATGGTTGCGAACTATTGCATAATCTATTCTGTTATTTTCATAATCAAACCAGTCGAAGCTTTGATCTACTAAATCGCCTATAGTTACCGTTCTTTCAAACTGCAAGGGTCGCAAGCGCCGTCCGTCAGCCGTCTCTTCCATATAGGAGACATACCGATTCTCACGGTAGTTGGTCAACCAACCCACCAACCCCTTGGTCTTAGCCCACATGGTGGCCTTATACTGACCGCTTAGGTTATCCTGCTTAAAGCTGATTACGCAATCGGCTATATGACTGAACAAAAAAACCCCTAACTGATAATCCAGTCTTTCGCCTAAAAACCGTTGCGCAATAGATTTGGCCCCGGCCCTTGTGCTGGCCGTTTCACTTACCAAATCAGGTCTCTCTCCAGCCCAGGTGGTTGCCGCCCCTATATGGGTGTCTTGATCTTTGAGCGCCAGCCAGCCCAGGAGCAGTGAGATTGTTAGAGTTGATGCTATATAATATTTGCGTTTCAAATTAATCAATCCCAAAATTTTAGTCGGTTATGCTAAACAGTTTACAGCCGTGGACGGCTGGCCAGTTTAAGGGCGGCCACCAGACTGGCCGGATCAGCCAGCCCTTTACCGGCAATATCCCAGGCACATCCGTGTCCTACTGAGGTACGAATAATGGGCAATCCCAGGGTGATATTTACCGCCTCCCGGGGCGCCCTCATTTTAAGCGGAATCAGGCCCTGGTCATGATACATAGCCAGCACGGCATCAAACTCACCGTCAATGGCCCGGTAAAACAAACTATCAGCCGGCAAGGGGCCATATACCGCTATGCCTGATTTTTGGGCCTGGGTAACCGCCGGCTGGATGTGTGCCTGCTCCTCCTCCCCCAGCAAGCCTCCCTCCCCGGCGTGTGGATTCAAAGCCGCCACCGCAATCCGCGGGTGCAATACACCCCATTGAGGCAAACAGCAGTCTACCAACTTAATTATACGTAAGACCCTGTCTGCCGAAATCCTGGATGACACTTGACTAAACGGCAAATGCGTGGTTACCAACACTACCCGCAAGTCACCCCCCACTAGCATCATGGCATAATCACGGGTGCGGGTCAACTCACCCAGCAACTCGGTATGGCCGGGATAATTATAGCCTGCCTGCTGTAGGGCCTGTTTGCTAATGGGGGCGGTAGCAATGGCCGCAATTTCAGCATTTAAAGCCAGCTCGACCGCAGTCTTTATATATCGATATGCCGCCTCGCCGGTATATTTATCGGGCTTACCCGGTATAATCTGCGACAGCTTAAGCCGGGGAAAGTCCCATACGGCTATTTGGCCCGGCTTAAAAACCGCCCTCGCCAAGCTATCATTTACCGGTTGTAATTTAAGCGAAAGCCCCAAGCTTTTTTGAGTGTCTTCCAGCAATGAAAGATTACCCACCACCAACGGGCGGCAAAAATCATATACCCAAGGTAAGCTAAGCGCCTTTAATATTATCTCCGGGCCGATCCCGGCCCCATCTCCCAGGGTGATACCGATTATGGGTAATTCCATGCTCAATCCTATAACCCGCCCTAAAGTAGTTGCACAGTTTGACTTACCGCTAAACTCAATATTATAATATTATCATGACGCTCTAAGATAAGTCTAGAACAAATCTTGATGTGGCAGCCAAGTAAAAATATCACCATGAGGGCATGGAGACATACATATAGAGTCGCAGAAAATTAGAATAGGTTGCAGGTAGTGCAATTAAGCTTAGTGGGCAGGTATACGGTTAAGGAAGCGGCAGAAAAGTTGAAGCTGTCGCCGAGACACAGGTAAGGGGGTTGCGCAGGATGAGTGCATGCACCGGGAGCGGCTGGGAGGCCGGTCGGGCTTTGGAGTTCGTAGCGAGGAAAGTAAAGCAACATAGCCCATTTTTTCGATCATTCGAGGCGAACAATCATGACTGAAATAACTTGCCTATTTAACTAAAATGAACATGTTTATCACTTTTCGCAGTAGAACCACCTAAAGTCCGACGGGCCACCCAGGTTTCGATCGCTACTATGAACGTACCGGATTTTAGAAGAGGCCTTTTACCTTGCCGGTTTCTACATCTACATCCACCCTTCTATATGCGGGATCCGAGCAGGTACCCGGCATTAGTTTTATGTTCCCGGCAATAGGTACCACAAATCCAGCCCCTTTATAGGTCAGGATATCCCGAATCTGAAGCCTCCAGCCTTTCGGAGCACCCTTAACATTTGGATCGTCGGAGAGGGACAGGTGGGTTTTGACCATGCAGGTTCCCAGCTTGGCGATTTCCGGATCGGCTTCCATGGCTTTGGCTTTGCTTAAAGCTTCCTCGGTGTAATCGACCCCGTCGGCGCCATAAACCTCCCTGGCAATCAGGTCAATTCGCTCTCTCAATGGAGTGCTGAGCTCATATAGGAATTTAAAGTTGTTGGGTTCGTTACAGGCATCAACCACCGCATCAGCCAACTCCAAAGCGCCATCGCCGCCTTTTTCCCAATGGCGGGATAAAGCCACACGTGCACCGGCAGCCTCGGCTATGCGGCGTACGGCTGCAATTTCAGCATCCGTATCCGTATAGAAAGCATTGATACAAACCACCGGGTTGATACCCGCTTTTTTGACCACATTGATAATATGCTTCAAATTGCTGGCAGCGCCGGCTTCCACCCAACCCACATTTTCGCCGGTGTACTCATCCGGTAATGGATGTCCGGGTACCGGAACCGGAGCGCCGCCGTGGCACTTGAGCGCCCTGATGGTGGCCACCACCACCGCTGCATTGGGATGGTTTCCGGAAAAACGGCATTTTAAGTTCCAGAATTTCTCAAAGCCGATATCCGCCCCGAATCCCGATTCGGTTACATGATAATCTCCCAGTTTTAATCCAAGCCGGTCAGCCACAATCGAGGACTGGCCGATAGCTATATTGGCAAACGGCCCGGCATGTACGAATACCGGCTGGCCCTCGATGGTTTGCATCAGGTTCGGATTAAGCGCTTCCACCATCCAGGCGGTCATGGCGCCATCCACTTCCAGATCGGCGGTAGTTACCGGCTGGCCCGATTTATCATAAGCCAGCACAATCTTAGCCATTTTCTGGCGCATGTCCTTTAAGTCATTAGCCACCGCCAGAATGGCCATAATCTCAGAAGAAACAGCAATAGCAAAGCCGGATTTCATCTCGAACCCGTCCATTTTCCCGCCGATACCGATAATGATATTACGCAATGCCTGAGCGCAGAAATCGAGAATCCACTTCATCTCAACTCTTTCCGGGTCAATATCCAGGCGCTTGAGGTTTCTTTTGGCCAATTTCTCATCGTCATAGTTGGCTTCATGCTGCATCCTGGAGGTGAGCGCTACCATGGCCAGGTTGTGAGCATTCATAATGGCGTTTATATCCCCGGTTAAGCCCAGCGAGAACGGAGTAAGCGGAATACACTGGGAAAGCCCGCAGCCGGCTGCCGAACCCTTGATATTCATGGTCGGCCCACCGGATGGCTGCCGGATGGCGCCTACTACGCTTTTGCCTCTTTTCCCCAACCCCTGGATCAGCCCGATTGTGGTAGTGGATTTTCCTTCACCTAAGGGGGTGGGGGTAATAGCGGTTACATCAATATATTTCCCATCCGGTTTATCTTCCAGCCGCTTTAATGCCCTTTTGAAATCTATTTTACCTACATGGTGCCCATGAGGAAGAAGCTCCTCTTTTTCCAGGCCCAGCTCATCAGCCAGTTGATAAACGGTCTTCATCCGGGTTTCAGCATCTTCGGCTATTTCCCAATCAGCATGTTGGGTAGGATCTAACGCCATATATTGCCTCCTTCTGTATTAGGTTAATAATTCAGTCGTTTATTTTTCGCTTTAATCCTGACTATAAGCTTTACTGCCATATCCAGCAAGCCCTTTATTTCTTTTATCGTATAATCCTCAACTTCGCCTATTGGATAGCGGCTATCCATATAATACTTGGTTGCCCGGCGACATACATCCAAAAAATCTGCAAACGAAGCATCAAATTTTATGGCAGAATTTAATAACTCCTCCAAATCATGAATTTTTCTTAATTGCCAACCATTGGCTATCAAATAACCCTTAAGATATTTTTCTAACGCCTGCTGAATATGCAGGGCGATTATCTCAGGATAACCTTCCTGCTGATATAGCAATTGAGCGGTTTCCAAATCATGCTGTCCCTTATTGAACCACTCGGCTACCAGCTTTTCCTTACTCTGCAGCATACAAAACCTTACCCCGCTCTAGAATCTCTCTAATAAAATCATCTCCCATATTGAGCCGCTGCTTGATTTCCTCGGGAGTGTATACCAATGGGGAAAAAGGAATACCCCGCTTAGGGTCGTAAGCCATTTTCTTTAATCTGACCCAACGGTCAATATGCCGTTCTTTAGTCTTTTTGACAATCAACATATCTATATCGCTATCAAGTGTAGCCTGATTATGAGCATAAGATCCAAACAGGATAATCTTATCAGGATGGTATTGGGCTTGAATCTTTTGAGCAATGCTTAAAATTATCTCTTTAGCTCCAGGGTTCATAAAGTCATCCCTTGAGAATAATTAGCATTGTAAACAATTTTAAAATCCTCAATATTAATATTATCTCTTGAAGTTGCTTTCAACCCAAACAAAATAACTCCTTGAAGATTTCCTAATATCTGGTTATTACTTTCAAAATGGTCATCAATTGCTTTTATTCCTGGAAAATGTGTCCTTATAAAATCATCTATTCTATAACAACAATCCCATGGATGTATACACCCCATAAGAAAGTCGGCTCCTTGTGCTTTTGCTTTATTCATTGCACTATCTTTCCCCTCAAACAACCATTTTTCAATCTTCTTATCCAAATTTGGTGTCCGAAGATAAAAAAAGTCATAATTTTCAAATTGTTTTCTAAGTACAATTTCAAAATCCCCTAAGTCTAATAAGGGACGGGGATATTTGCGGTTTTTGTAATCTGCAATAAATTGCTTTATTTGGCTTATGTGACCTTCAATATTCTCACATTTATAATCCCTGTTTTTTAATTGTGAAACCACAACATCGTAATCAGGATCATTTATCCCTTTTATGGCATCTTTCAGGCAATCAGGTGGAACTTGTTTTATCTCAGCACTTTCTGATTTAACTTCAAAGTAAACATCTTCACCGTTAACGCAAGCCACTATATCACAATTTTTATTGCCCACCCCTTTAGGACTTTCCCGGTCAAACTCTCTAATCTGGAGACCCAAGCATTTCCTTAAAATATAAGTAGCGTGAAACTCGGCTACCAGATTGAAAAACTCTTTCTCTAATTCATTGCTACGATTTTGTACAGGTGTATTCAGTATAGTTTGAAGCTTTTCTTTTAATTTATTATTAAAGTGCGAGATAACAGTTGGTTCATCATTTAATTTTTGGACGAATATATCCCAAACACTTTGAAAACTAGGATATTCATCCAAAAGCTTCATGCTAAACTTTCTCCACCCTCCCCGTACATACCTTAAAATGTGGTAATTTTGCTATAGCTACTATCAAGTTACCAGTGGATATTGCAGGGGTAAAACTGAATATATCTTAATACAATGAATAAATCAAGTTTTCTTGATTATGTGTCAAGTTTTCTTTATTATGTTGCGGATTTCAGCAACAAATCAATGGCCTCACAAAAACCATGCGGCCCGATTCCTTTGGTTACCATTACTCCATCAAAATTGGCAGCCGCTTCAAATGAGCCATCCGGCTTACGTACCAGAAATGGGCGCTCAACCGCCCGCAGCATGGGTACATCATTTAACGCATCGCCTATGGCCGCAGACTTCAGCCTGGGATTTAGCTGCCGGTACAGGGTCAACAGGTGTTTTACGGCTTCCCCCTTGTCTGCGTCGCCGGTAATATGATGAAAAAGCCCACCCCTGGTATATTTAAAACCCCTGGTATTTATTTGCTGTTTAAGCCGGGAGATGATCGCCTGGGATTCATTTAAGATAATAAACGGTTCATCAAACTCACGTCTTTTAGCTAGCGCCGCATCTTCCTCCGGTAAATGAGTGGCGCCAGCCACCTGAGCCACCGACATTGCTGAAAAACCTGATATTTCAGCCCCGGCAGCATAAGCTGCGTCTTTAAGCGCCCGACAAAGCAGGTGATACGATTGACTTAAGGGTAGATACCACCAGGCGCCGGCAGCCCGCCAGCCTGACGGCTTATCCCAGTTTTGCCGGGGGATGAATACCGCTCCCCCGTTTTCTGATACAAAAGGATGGTTGTTATCCAGCTCTTTTTTTAATTTTTCCATCTCCGCCCGGGTTTTGCTGGAAACAAATACCACTGGAATGCCTGCTTGCCGGCAAAGTTTTAATGATTCTTGAGCCAGCCCCAGGGTGTAGGTCCCGGTAGAGAGCAGGGTGCCGTCTAAGTCGGTAAAAATTACCAGCTTATTACCATAAGTGGCTTTTTTCATAGTATAGAAAATACAAAATAAAACTTGCTTTAAAGTAAGCCTCCGTTTCCGTCCAAAGGACGGTAGGGGGCGGCGATAACAGTAACGGTTTACACATAATTAATCCAGGCGGTTGCCTGGTTTTTTCATTTTAGACCTCTTGAAGCTTATTGTTCATTTCCTCATCTTCTTTAAATGGACGCTGCCACATATTAATCAGAAATCCTTTATTGTCTTCAAATGCCTGGGCTTGTTTTTCAACCACCGCCTCGGCCTGGGCCGAATCCATTTCGCGGGTGGTATTTACAAAGGAAGCTACCCGGCCATAATAGAGCGGAGTGGCCAGTTCCAGCAGCTTATAGCGGTTATGCGGCCAGTGGTGGAAGGTAGAGGCCAACTCATAGAGGATATTGACCCAGACATCAATTTCAAACACAAACTTATCGTCAGGTAGCTTTAAAGCTTCCTGAATCATATGAAAACTTCCGGGAAGGAAGATTTTTTTCCACAGCACCCCGAAATGCTCATAACCCACTTTGAACTTTTTTACCAGCGCCTTAACGTTTACATTGATGGGTTCAGGTTCCTCATGACTTGAGTGACCATATATATTGGTTGTTTCAGAGCCTTGAACAGCCAGCCAGCGGGTTTCGTTTTGTTCCATCAGGGTAAACAGCGTCCATACCACCTCCCTGAACATGGGCGCTAATTGTGAACCGGGGTCTTTATCGTCATGTATCTTAACCCCCAGGTTTGACTGATAGATTTTGAAATTGTTTACAATGGCATTGGTAGTCATCCAGATATCTATACCGTAGCGGGCTACATCCGTATCCCAAACGTTCTGAGACATGAAATACCCGGCACAATTGCGGGAAAAGGCGAAATCACCTCCAATCGGTTGGCGTATGCGTTTACCGTACAGGGCACGGGTTAAGTTGTAGACAATGTTATTGGTAATGGTGCCGTCGTATTTATGGCGGGTGTATATGGGAGTTACAAAATCACAATTGTGCTTAAGTACCGGCTCCAGCAGCGACTTAACCCATTGGCTGCTGATACTGCGCAGGTCTGAATCGACCACCATACAGGCTTTTACGGAAAGGCGCTGTGCCGCTTCAAAAATGGATCGTAAGGCGGTACCCTTACCCGACGGGCCGCGATATATGGTGATTATTTTCTCCTGCCAGGGTTTTAACTGAAAGTCTTTGGCTACTTCACGGGTATCGTCGGTGGATCCGCCATCGGAAATCACCACTACCGCCCGCAAATCTTTATAATACTCAGCCAGACCGTGGGACACCATCTGCACTACATGTGCAATGGTGGCTTCATTGTTATAGCAGGGAATGCCTACCATAAGATCGGCTTGCTCTATTTCTTCCAGTCGTTTAGCGGTATATGGCCGCAACGAAGTATCGTATTTCATGGTTTATTCCTATTGGTTGTCGGCGCCGATTGTTTCGATTAACCTGTCTGCAAAGTCGGGCATAGCGGCAAATACCCGGTTCCAGTTGGGAATAAGCGGAGGCCCCAGCGGGTCTTTAGTGATTGTCTCACCGGCTCGGTGGATGGCTTCAGTGAACACCTCCACCGCAGTCCCTTCCTTGTGCCGATCATATTTCAAGCCGTTTAACAGGGCATCGCCGTGGTACCTGGCGATAGTATCCTGGGCCAACCGCAGATAAGTGGCCCGCAACGACTCAAAGAAGCCCGGCGAATAAACTACCCCTTCGCTGGCCAGGGTGCGGAAGATGGTTTTAGCTATATCTATGGCCATCTTATTAAGCCCCTTTTGGGGATTAGTTTGTGACAGCGGTCGATGCTTGTGTTCATAATTATCACAGAGCGCTACCTGACATATGCGTTTCACCGAGCAGTTACGATAGATTTCGGCCAGCACCCCTACTTCCAGCCCCCAATCGGCCGGAATGCGGTTAATGCGGGCCAGATCGGTTATCATGGAAAATTCACCGGCCAATGGATAACGAAAGCTGTCGTAATAATGTAAAATTTTGACATCTCCCACCATTTTGATGAGCGACCTGATAAGCGGGGTCACAAAAAGCCTGGTTACCCGCCCGTGCATTTTATCGGTAACCCGGCTGTAATAGCCCTTGCAGAACTCATAAGCCATATAAGTTGATGCTACCGGGAAAACCAGGCGTCCCAATATCTCCCTGGAATAGGTAGTTATATCGCAATCATGTAAGGCGATAACCTGGCTGCCTTCCTCAACCACCACATAGCCATAGGCCATCCAGGCGCTTCGGCCCTTGCCGTTTGGCCCCGGATTTAAGTTTACGTTTTTTAACTCTTCATACAGCGCTTGAATTCGCGGCCCGTCGTTCCAGATGATAGTTGTTTTCTGGGGCAGCACCGAAAAAAACTTTTTGGCAGCCTTAAATTCTTCCGCATTCGCAACCCCCAGGGTAACCACTATCTCTCTGATGTACTTTACTTCCTTAAGCTCCTTTACAATGTTTTTAAGCGCCGCTCCCTGGAGCTCTGAATAAAGCGAGGGCAGCACCAGGGTTATCCCCCGGTGTTTAGAAATCTCCAGTAAGTCCTGCTCCATCTTTTCAAGATTACACTTACCCAGCCGGTGGAATGTAGCCACCTGGCCGGTCTGGTGAAAATCACTCATCTAACGGCCTCCTCCTTAATTTGATTGTATAGGAATTTTCATGTTCAGATTGAATTGTTGCTGAGCGTAAGCCCCCGCATTTGACCACCGGGGCACGAACCAGAAGGTCACAGACCCAGGGTCAACAGGGGGCGGATATTGTTTTAGCACCATCCGCCAAAAGTTCATGAACAGGTTATGTTCCTATTGCTAATTATCCAAAATTGATATAATCTTACCATATTTGCTTAATAAAATAAAGTCGCCGGGCGACTTTAAAAACAGACCAAGCTGAACATCAATGACATCTGCTTAAACCGGACGCCGATAAGGATGAAATAAATGGAGCAACTAAATTCTTCTAAAATTAAAAACTTACAAACACAAGTGATTGAACTATGGCATACCAAAGAGGATTTGATTCATACCTGGAATGATGCATTAAGGCTTTTGGGAACCGAGTTGCAAGGGTCTTCTAAGCTGGTTTATGATAATCAGCTTATTAACTGCTTCCAGTGGCACCAGGAGGATAAATCCAGGACACCCAATGCTTCAGATAGTATCTTAGCCCAAGTAAAGCGGGAAATAGACAGCTCAAATCAAAGAAGAGTAGATAAAATTGAGGAGTTGGATGCATATCTGGTGAGCCGGCTGGTTAATAAGCTGGGTGAATTGGATGAGCATATTCCGCTTAATTCCGAGACCCCCGGCAGTATTATTGACCGACTCTCCATCCTGGCCTTAAAAATTTACCATATGCTACAGGAAACAAAACGGCCGGATGCGAAAGCGGATACTATCTCAAAATGCAGGAAAAAACTGGAGATTTTGTTAGCGCAGCAAAATGATTTAGGCAAATCCCTGGATCAGTTGATGCAGGATCTGGCCTGCGGCAAGCGGCGGCTGAAGGTATATTATCAGTTTAAGATGTATAACGACCCGGAAACCAACCCGGCGATTTATTTAAGTCTAACCTGAGTTCGATATAAGACTCATTAATTTTTGTCAATACATTCTTTGGGCAACAGCCCGACAACGTTTGACCTTGACGCATACAAATCAAGGCTGACTATAGCCCCTCACTGCCCCACCGCAGGGGGACAAGTCCCCTTTTGTCAATTGTCAAAGAGTAGTTTCTTGCTGGTGGTGAATATTTCTCCTAAAGACTAACTATAGCCCCTCATCGCCCCACCGCAGGTGGCGGGCGGCGGCGTTTCTGGTATTTTATTACTGCATTATTATGCTGGCGCAGGGTGGTGGAGAACTGATGAGTACCGTCATTGCGGGATACGAAGTATTGATAATCAACATCAGCCGGATATAGCGCTGCCTCGATAGATGCCCGGCCGGGATTGGCGATTGGCCCCGGCGGCAGCCCCCGGTAGCGATAGGTATTATAGGGGGAATCCAGTTTCAAGTGCTTGCGGGTCAGGTTGCCGTCAAAATTTGGTATGGCGTAGATTACCGTGGGGTCGCATTGCAGGCGGATATTGCTTTTGAGCCGATTATGGTATACGGCCGAGACTATCGGCCGCTCGGCGGCCACGCCGGCTTCTTTTTCAATAAGCGAGGCTAAGGTAATAATCTGATGCAGGGAGAATCCCAGGGCTTTAGCCCTGGCTGTCCATTGGGGAGAGATATTGTGTTTGAATTGTTCCAGCATGGAGGTTGCCACGTTGAAGGCATCTATACCCTTTGGAAAATAGTAAGTATCCGGAAACAGATAGCCTTCCAGACTATCGTTAGGGATGTTCCAGCGTTTTATCAACCCAGGGTCATGGGCGGCAGCTATAAATTCAGCCTTACCTACTAATCCGGCGCCGGCTAATATATCCGCTATTTGCTTTATAGTGTAACCCTCAGGAATGGTTACTTTGTGGAGTGTGGTTTTCCCGCTTTCCAGAATAGCCAGGATGCCGGTCGGCGAAAGAGAGGCGCTCAGGGTGTACTCCCCGGCTTTAATGCGCTGGTCGACGCCGGTTAATCTGGCCCAGGCGGTAAATAGCAGCGGATATTTTATTATCCCCTGTTTCTGCAGCAAACCGCTTACCTGCTTAATACCCAGGCCGCGCTTAATTTCTATAAGCTTATCGGGGGCATTGTTTGAGGCAGGGATGTGCAGCAATACATAGCTATGGCTTAAACCCATTATTGCAAGACACATCAAGCCGAATAAAAGTAGTTCACGCCCAATTTTGCTAGTAGACGAAGCCATTTTATTACCCTTTATGCCTCAGATAATCCAAATAGCCTTGCAGAATAAGTGCGGCGGCCACCTGATCTTCCAGCGCCTTGCTTTTTCGCCAATGCAAGCCCGCTTCCTTTAAGCTGCGCTGGGCCGCCTGGCTGCTGAAACGCTCATCCCAGGTATTAACCGGCAGCCCCAGCGCCGGTTTCAGCTTATCAATGAAGGCCAACACCTTCTGCGCCTGAGACCCCAGGCTGCCGTCTAAATTCTTGGGTAGCCCCACTACTATTTGATTTACCAGGTATTCGCTAATTATACTTTTAAGCTCGCCAATGTCCTTATTAATACCAGTGCGCTTAATAGTTTTTAGCCCTTGAGCGGTATATCCCAGCTCATCGGATACCGCTATCCCAATAGTCTTATCACCTACATCCATGCCCAGTATAGTCATCTATATAGCAACCTCAAGTTGTTTTATAGCGATTACCTCAGGATAGTTAAGATTAATAGCTTTATGCTCCTCTTCTAGCTCCTCAAGGCACATCTTAATCGCATCTTTAATGTTTTCTATCGCTTCCTCAAAGGTATCCCCCTGGGTGTAGCAACCTTGTAAGACGGGATAAGTGGCGATATATTTTCCATCCTCATCCTGCCTATAATAACCTGAGTCTTATATTTTCTCATAAAGTTATCTCCTCTTTATTTAACTACAATGACAAATGCCAAAGCCCAAATATCAAATGAATACATAAGCTCAAATGACAAAAAAATTGACATTTGGATTTTATCCCTACCCCATCCCATATTTTTCTCTGGCCCGCTCACTCAGTTTGGCGGTGGTGTTAAATACCCAGGTGGCTATATCTTCATTCAGGCTGCCCACTCCACAGGCCGGGGTGATTAAAGAGGCTTCTCGCCAGGTACTGGCAGGAATGCCTTGTTTGTCCAACTCCTCCCATACGAATTCCAGGCGGCTAAGCAGAGAGTCCACATTTTCCCCGGCGATATGTTCCTCACTGGTGGGCACAATTCCCCAGGCGATAATGCCGCCCCGGTCAAGAAATTGTTTCAACTGATCTAAGTACAGGCTAAGCCGGTTGCCGAAGGAGTATGCATCCAGCGAAATAATATCTACTTTGGTTTCAAACAGTAATGACCAGTCGGTGTTGCCGCAGCAATGGATGGCGCTTAAGCCGCTTAAGCCCTCAATGACTTCATTGAGTGGCTTGATAACCTGTTCCCGGGTCAGATTTACAAAGGCCGAACCGAAAGAGCTTAAGTAGGGTTCATCGATGAACATTATGGTTTGCGGGCACAATACCTTTAATTTCTGCTCCTGCCACTGAGCGATACGGGTCAGATTTTTAATGGCTGCATCTTTAAGGGTGTCATCATAAATAATAGCCCGGCGGGCCTCATCGGTTACCTGTAATCCGAAACTGATGGGGCCGGTGATCTGGCCCTTTATGGCGGTGAGCTGTGTTAACTCCGGTGCTGCTTCAAGCAGGGCATAAAAGCCGGCAGCATAACCGGGATCAAGTGCAAAGTCGTCAAGTTTTTCTTCCATAAATTTCTGATAGAAGCCCTCCAGCTCATCCGGTACTCGTTTTGTATCTATAAACATGCGCTCGCCTGCTATAGTGACTCCCGGTAATTGCCGGCTATACTGCACATACATATTTTCTAAGAAAGTACGGCGGGGCAACTGCGGCCAGAAGGGGATGTGCGGAAAATTTTCTCTTACAAACCGGCAACCGGCTTCGGCTTCGGTAAAAGGAATGCTGCCAATTCCGGTAGCCAGCAGATTTGCTTTAAAATTTAACATAGTTTAATATTCCTATTAGAAGTTGACTAGAATTACATTTGATTTTAGGGTACTTAAGCCGGATTGTCAAGCTTGACCGCTTGTGTGTCCGCTTGTGCTGTGGTAGCCGGGTAAAAATGTCAACATAGGGGGTATAGAAACAATTACATTGAGCAGTAAGGAATTAAACCACCGCGAAGGCATCGGGATTGGACGGGAGACGGTGCGTGGTATGCTGCGCCAGGCTAGTATAGGTGCGGTGCACCGTCATCGTCGCAAATAGACGTTTTGTGAAACAACACGGTACAGTTATTAGAAAAAATGGGTGAACTCCACAACAAAAAGGCCCAAGCTGTATAAAACAGCTTCGGCCTTTCAATTAATCCTGGCGGCGTCCTACTCTCCCACACAGGAACCATGCAGTACCATCGGCGCTGGAGGGCTTAACTACGGTGTTCGGTATGGGAACCGGTGTGACCCCTCCGCCATTGCCACCAGGGGAGCAAACTCCCTCTTATCACATAAAGAGAGAGCTTTAAGTTATTCACTAAATAGCTTCAATCTCGGAATTTGGGGATTGAGGGGCTTACTTTAACTGTAAGCCCCGGCTTCCCGCAAAAAGTATGGTCAAGCCGCACGGCTTATTAGTACTGGTTAGCTAAATACATTACTGTACTTACACACCCAGCCTATCAACCTCGTAATCTACAAGGTGCCTTTAGGTGACTTACGTCACGGGATATCCAATCTTGGGGTGGGCTTCCCGCTTATATGCTTTCAGCGGTTATCCGCTCCGAACGTAGCTACTCAGCCTGCCGCTGGCGCGACAGCTGATCCACCAGAGGTTCGTCCACCTCGGTCCTCTCGTACTAGAGGCAGATCCCCTCAAATATCCTACACCCACGACAGATAGGGACCGAACTGTCTCACGACGTTCT
>JAJRUS010000007.1 GCA_024277675.1 bacterium
CCCTCTGCCAGACTACGTTCTACCTCCATACCCAAATATCTGATCGTGCTCAACTTGACCCACCTTGTTAAATATGGTTAAACTTAACATAACAACAAGATGGTATATTACACGAAATAGTGATGGGTGGCAAGCCGAAAAGACATCGGTTCTCCTGCCTCCGGTTACACTAAATTTTTGCCTTCCAGTATTTCTTTAAGCTTATCTTCGGCCAGAATCCCTTTTTCCAGCGCCAGCTCATAGATATTTTTTCCGGTCTGTTCGGACTCATGGGCCAGGGCGGCGGCCTTCTGGTAACCAATATAGGGACAAAATACGGTAGCCAGCCCCACACTCTGCTGCATATACTCACGGCAACGCTCTTTGTCGGCTGAAATCCCCGTCAAGCAGCGTTTCACAAAGGATTGAATCCCATTGGTCAATATATCCACGGAGTTTAAGAGGTTATAAATAATCACCGGCATCATCACATTTAATTCCAATTGTCCGGCTTGAGAAGCCAGGGACACTGTCAGGTCATGACCGATAACTTGGAAGCAGACCATATTCAACATTTCGGCCATTACCGGATTGACCTTGCCCGGCATAATGGATGAACCGGGCTGCACCGCCGGCAGCTTTATTTCACCCAAGCCGGTACGCGGGCCGGAGGAAAGCAGCCGCAAGTCATTGCAGATTTTGGTCAATTCAAGCGCCATATTCTTAAGCTCAGCCGAAAAACTTACCATATCGGCCATGCTCTGCATCAAGTGGAATAAGTTAGCGGCGGGTTGGACATCTAACTTAGTAATCTCACACAAATTCTGAAACACTAATTCCCGATACCGGGGATGGGCATTTAAGCCGGTACCTACCGCAGTACCACCCAATCCCAGCACCTTTAAGCGTTCGGCGGCTTGCGCCAGGCGCTGCCCGGCCTGGGCAACTACCTGGGCATAGCCGCCAAATTCCTGGCCCAGGGTCAACGGTACCGCATCCTGAAGATGGGTGCGGCCGGACTTAAGTATGGATTTAAACTCGTCGGTTTTTTTATTTAAGACATGCTCCAACTGACCTAACGCCTCAATCAGGACGGGATAGGATTTCAACACCGCAATCCGCATCGCAGTAGGGAACACATCGTTGGTAGACTGAGCCATATTAACATGATCGTTGGGATGTACCCGTGAGTAATTGCCGCGCTTATCCCCCAATAGCTCTAACGCCCGGTTGGCCAATACCTCATTAGTGTTCATGTTGTGGGAAGTACCGGCTCCCGCCTGAAATACATCCACCACGAACTGATCCATAAGCTTGCCAGCCAGCACCTCACCCGCCGCCCGAACGATGACCATACCAATCTGCTCATCCAACAGACCAAGTTCCATATTGGTAAGCGCCGCCGCTTTTTTTATAGCTACCGTAGCCCAGATAAATACCGGTTTAGCCACTTGACCGCTGATGGGGAAATTCTCCCGCGCCCGCTGGGTCTGAATCCCATAATACGCCTGGGCCGGCACCTGCAACTCGCCCAAGGCATCCTGTTCCAGCCTAAACTTTTTATCCATATTATCCCCTATAATGAACTTGCAAGGAAAAAGCCTGAGCTTCTTCAATTAATCTGGTATAAGAAATTGTGGACATTTTAACCTTATATGGCAAAGATGGAAATGGATTTTACTTGATTTCCAGGGTCTGGCAACATATTCGGTATTTCAAGCCCGAGGTCAAGGACATAGGCTTATTGAAACAAGTGCCGGCTGATCCGGATTGCACTGTTAAAAGCAACTGGAATCAGCATAGCCGACTTTATTATAAACGTATAGGAAAATATTTCAAGGTAGTTATAACCTGAGTCGTGGACACCTTTCGGCGTGTCCCCACGCCGAGACATCAGGCTTATATTTACAATAAGTATTGTAGGCGTTGAAGGAAAGATGCGGAAAAGGCAATGTCTATTTTTGGGCATCAGCTTTTACTTGATTTTTGCTTTCGTTTGTGCTATAAAGAAATATTGTATATGTCTCTAACTGCTTTACACAAAACAGGGGTGGACGAATGAGTAGTAAGTATAGCTTGTTGAGGTTACCTGCGTTTTTGTATTCCTTACCCACGCAGTTGATAGGTTCAAGGGTATATTCCTTCAAAGAGGTGGATTCCACCAACCAGATAGCCATGATCCTGGCCGAGGAAGGCGCGCCTGAAGGAGCGGTGGTAGTGGCGGATCGACAACATAACGGGCGTGGGCAGCGGGGACGGGGCTGGTATTCTCCTCCCGGAGTGGGAATCTATCTTTCAATTATCTTAAAACCACGGTCAGTGCTGGCTACTGTTCACCAATTAAGCCTGCTGGCAGCAGTGGCCACCGCCGAGTGCATTGAATCGGCTACCGGCTTAAAGGCCGGGATAAAGTGGCCCAACGATGTAATTATCAATAATCACAAAGTAGCAGGAATTCTGGTTGAAGCTCATTGGGCAGAGGAGATTAAATATCTAATTTTGGGTATTGGGATCAATGTAAATCATACTAAAGACATGTTTTTGACTCAAGGATTTCCAGCAGCCACTTCTATGGCGATTGAAACCGGCCGGGAGTGTTTGCGTGAGGAGTTACTTAGAGAGTTGATGCTGAAGCTGGATCATTGGCATCGAATTTATCAAGAAGATGGCTTCGAGCCATTGTGGGGGCGCATACAGGATATGGATCGCACGCCAGGGGGTTGGGTGGAGGTGGTTTCCATGGGGGAATGCTTCGAGGGAGAAGCCCTGGGGATAGATAAGGATGCCAGCCTGTTAGTCAGAACCGGGGAAATTGTGCGTCGGGTTACTCAAGGACGTATACGTGTAAGTTGTGACCAGCTTCAACATTTAAATTCGACAGATTCTAATATTACCACACCTGAGCAGCATTAATTCCTTCCTTAATAAATAACATGTTGTTAACCATAGATTTAGGCAATACTACTACAGTTATTGGTGTATTTTCCGGTCAAGAGTTGATGGAACATTGGCGCATCTCCACCCGTTGGCCCCAAACCGGCGATGAGTTGGGGGTTACGTTTCAACAATTGTTGAGCCCACAGGTTTCGGCCGTTCCCCAAATAAAGGCGGCTGTCATTTCTTCAGTAGTTCCACCCCTGACCGATTCTCTAATAAGAATGTGTGAGCGCTATTTTAAGGTTACTCCCTTAGTAGTAAGCTCATCCCTGGATTTAGGTATTTCGGTGTGTTGTGATAATCCGAAAGAGGTGGGGGCTTACAGGTTAGTAAATGCGGTGGCGGCTTTTGAGCGTTATGGCGGCCCATTAATTATCGTCGATTTTGGTACCGCCACCACCTTTTGTGTGATAAGCTCTAAGGGTGAATATTTAGGTGGCGCTATTGCCCCGGGAGTTGGCATTTCTGCTCAAGCCCTTTACCGCAATACCGCCCAACTACCCAAGGTGAATGTAGTAAAGCCCGGGCGGGTAATCGGTAAAGATACGGTAAGCAGTATACAATCGGGTCTGTTTTATGGCTGCCTCAGCCTGGTAGATGGGATGATTGAGCGTATTGGGGCTGAACTGGGAGAGGCGCCCAAGGTAATTGCCACCGGGGGCCTGGCCGAACGTATTGGCCCTTATGCTGAGCATATTAAGGAAATTGATCCCTGGCTTACCCTGCAGGGTTTACGTATTATATATGAGCGTAACCAAAAGAAAAGCCCATGAATTATTATGCTGAAATTGAGCGCTATTTTATCCAGAGGCGTGGCCGGGGTTTGATGCTTTCCCCAAAAGACTGGCAGCTTATGGATGAATGGAAGGACAAGGGGATTCCCCTGCGGGTGGTTGTGCGGGGTATTGATAAGGCTGTTAATCAAAAGGGGTCTCAAAAGCGGGAAATTAATTGTTTGGCTTACTGCAAACCGCAGATAGCTGAATGCTGGCGGGAGCACAAAAAGCAGATGTTGGGATCAGCCGATCCAGCAACCGGTAAGCCGATTTTTTCCAAGACAGTTATCTGGCAGCATTTATCTCGCCTGCAGCGGGAACTGCAAGCTAAACTTAAGCCAAACGGAGACCGGCTAAAGCTTTACCAGCCAGTACAAAATTCCCTGGATGAGTTAATGTTGCTGGCCCAGAGTGAAAAAATTTCGTCGCTTGCTCAATTTGAATCAAAATTAGAAGCTATTCGGCAGAAATTGTTGGAGGTGTTGCGGGCTAGCATGCCCATAGACGAACTAAGCCAGATTGAAACCGCTGCCGAGGATGAACTTAAAAGTTATCGCAGTTGGATGCGGGCTGAGGCTTACCAGGCTACCCATGATGAGCTGGTTGGCGAGCGAGTGCTTAAGTTTTATGGTCTACCTGAATTGAGATTATATGAACCATGAAAGCCAACTTCCCTTTTAGACCAGAGCCTGTGAACCTGAAACATGGAAAGCCTTGCCCATATTGCGGCGGCAGTGGCTGGGAAACTCAAAGCCTGGAACATGGTCCTCAGGTTAAACGCTGTCGCTGTTATGGGGAACAACGACGACAGCGATTGTATCAGGAAGCCAGAATTCCAAAGAAATTCAGCGATTGCCGGTTGGATAATTTTGAGGTATATGAGGGAACAGGAAATAATAAGAAGATTAACCATGATTTATCACCTCCCCATGAAGTGGCCAAAAAACTGGTCAAGAAGTATCCAGCGGTCAACAAGGGCCTGTTTTTCATGGGATCCCGCGGGGTGGGCAAGACCCATTTGGCGGTAGCTATAATTACTGAATTGACTTTGAACAAGGGCGTTCCCTGCTTGTTTTATGATTTTATGGATTTACTTAAAGAAATCAGGCGCACCTATGACCCAAATTCTCCAACATCTGAATTTTCCATCCTGGAGAAAGTGGTAACTAAAGAAGTGTTGGTGTTGGATGATTTGGGGGCTTGGAAGATTACCGATTGGACGCGGGATATAGTCAACTACATTATCAATAAACGTTACAACGAGAGCCTGATTACCATAATAACCTCAAATTGGATGGATAATCCCCAGGGAATGGATGAAGAGACATTAACCGATCGCATCGGGGTTCGACTCCGTTCACGATTGCATGAGATGTGCCAGGAGTTTGAGATTAAGGCCAAAGATTATCGGATGAAGAAAAAGAAAGAAACCAGCTTTTCAAAAAAGCGGTAGTTTTGTTTTAAAACGGTTAAAAATAAAATTGAAAACCGGGATTTTCGTTAAGTATTAACCAAAGGAGGTAAGTTCTATGGGCATGTGGGTTGGTCGCGGGAGGAAGGCCAGGCGTTGCTATGGCTTTGATGAGATAGCTTTGGTGCCGGGGGCGGTAACTATAAATCCCAATGAGGTGGATATCCGCTGGAAACTGGGGCCGTACAGTTTTGATATTCCTATCTTAGCGGCCGCTATGGATGGGGTAGTGGATACCAAATTTGCGGGGGCCATGGGGAAATTAGGCGGGATAGCTGTGCTGAACCTGGAAGGGGTTTATACTCGTTATGATGAACCCTATAAAGTGGTGGAAAAAATAGTAGCCGCATCACCCGAAGAAGCCACCCGGATATTGCAGACCGTCTATACTGAACCGATAAAAGAGGAGTTGGTGGCCACCCGGATTAAAGAAATAAAACAAGCCGGGGTCCCGGCGGTAGTATCTACTATACCGCAACGGGCCTGCCAATTGGGGAAAATTGCTGAAGAAGCCGGGGCCGATATTCTGGTAGTGCAATCTACGGTAACCACTGTACGTCATATCTCCAGTGAATACGAAACGGTAGATTTTGCCAGATTAAAATCCATGTTGTCCCTGCCGATAATAGTGGGCAACTGCGTAACCTACAATACTACTCTGGAATTGATGCAAACCGGGATTGACGGTCTATTGATTGGGGTGGGGCCTGGAGCCGCCTGTACTACCCGGGGGGTATTGGGGATCGGGGTGCCTCAGGTTACCGCTACTGCCGATGCGGCGGCGGCGCGGGATTTTTATTTTAAACAGAGCAAACGCTATGTACCCATTATTACCGATGGGGGTATGAGCACCGGGGGGGATATTTGTAAAGCCTTTGCCAGCGGTGCAGATGCAGTGATGGTCGGTTCAGCCTTCGCCAAAGCCCAGGAAGCTCCGGGAAAGGGACATCACTGGGGAATGGCCACGCCACATGCCAATCTACCCCGGGGCACTACGATCGAGGTAGGCACCACCGGTTCCCTGAAACAAATCTTGTTTGGCCCGGCGGAACTGGATGATGGCTCTCAGAATTTAGTGGGGGCGCTGAGAACCTCAATGGGCAACTGTGGCGCTGAGAGTATCAAAGAAATGCAGTTAACGGAAATAATTATTGCGCCGGCAATAAAGACCGAGGGCAAAATTTTTCAGCAACAACAGCATGTGGGCATGGGGAAATAAGTTCAAATGTCAAAATCCAACGTTCAAATGAAATCCAAAATTCCAATGCCAAAATTTGACATTTGAACTTTGACATTCATTTGGCATTTGAGCTTTGGCATTTCTCTGTGCTTTATTTAATATAGTAAAGGGGAAGAAAATGGCTGAAAAAAAAGAAGCCTGTGTTAAATGCGGCAAGAAAACCGGGGTGTATACCATGACTACGCTTTATAATTGCCCTAAATGTGAGACCAGCATGTGCTTTGAATGCTTGCCCGATGAATCCAAAAAGGGACGGATTTTCAAAAAATATTTCTGCCCCAAGTGTGGGGAAAGAATGAGTTATATAGATAAGGTATAATTTGTGTCAATAAAGACGATTTGTGAGGACAACCCCTAAATTAAGCCGCCAATGGACATTCACGCCCAAAAGATAATCATTCTGGACTTCGGTTCACAATACAGTCAATTGATTGCCCGCCGGGTGCGGGAAGCCAAGGTCTTTTCGCAGATACTGCCCTATAATACTAAAGTAGCGGAGCTTAGTTCCCTTAAACCACAGGGGATAATTTTCTCCGGTGGGCCTTACAGTATTTACGACCCTGAGGCCCCGCATGTTGATCAATCAATATTCGGACTGGGGATTCCCCTGCTCGGCATCTGCTATGGTATGCAGCTTATAACTGAGAAATTCGGCGGGCAGGTGGCCCGGGCCGAAAAGCGGGAATATGGGCCCGCCCAATTGCTGGTGGACGATGCCGGTGATTTATTTAGCGGTTTGCCGGAAAGTTTGCCGGTGTGGATGAGCCATGGGGATCGGGTGCTTAGGATTCCGGCTGATTTTGAGGCCATAGCCCATACGGATAACAGCCCCACCGCCGCTATACGGCATAAACATAAGCCCATATACGGGGTGCAATTTCACCCGGAAGTGGTGCATACTCCACCAGGGGCCGAGATTATTAAAAACTTTTTGTACGGGGTTTGTAATTGCAAGCCTAGCTGGAATATGAGTTCCTTTGTTGAGGAGGCGGTGGCCTGCATCCGGGAACGGGTAGGGAAAAAGAAGGTTCTTTGCGCGCTATCAGGAGGGGTGGATTCTTCGGTGGTGGCCCGGCTGTTACACCGGGCCATTGGGGATCAGCTATGGTGTATCTTTGTAGATAACGGTTTGTTGCGCAAAGGAGAGGCTAAAGCCGTACGCGATACCTTTGAGGGGCGGTTTAATATGAACCTGGATTATGTGGATGCCCGGCAGCGTTTTTTGGATAAGTTAGCTGGAGTGATCGATCCTGAACAAAAGCGCAAGCTCATTGGCAATGAGTTTATTTACTTGTTTGAAGAGGAGGCTCATAAACTGGGGCAGATCGATTTTCTGGCTCAGGGCACGCTGTATCCGGATGTTATAGAGAGTGTATCGGTCAAAGGGCCTTCTGCCACTATAAAAAGCCATCACAACGTGGGTGGATTGCCGGAGCAGATGAAGCTGGAGTTGGTGGAACCCCTGCGGGAGTTGTTTAAGGATGAGGTAAGGTTGGTGGGGCAGGAATTGGGCTTGCCGGAAGAGATTATAAACCGGCAACCCTTTCCCGGTCCGGGATTGGCGGTACGGATTCTGGGAGAAGTTACCGGGAAGCGGCTTTCTATGCTGCGTGAGGCGGATGCAATTGTTGGAGAGGAGTTTAAGCGCTCCGGCTGGTATAGCCGGGTATGGCAATCCTTTGCGGTATTATTACCCATAAAAACGGTGGGCGTAATGGGGGATGAGCGGACATATGACAACGTAATTGCCCTGCGGGCAGTGCATAGTCAGGATGGGATGACCGCTGATTGGGTGCGGCTGCCCTATGATCTGTTAAGTATTATATCGAACAGGATAATAAATGAGGTGACTGGGGTTAACCGGGTTACTTATGACGTATCTTCAAAGCCACCCAGCACCATCGAGTGGGAATAAGCTGAATAATTTTGAGGGAAACCAGCATACAAGATAGGGTGAAGAAATAATTCAGCATTTTTCTATTACCCGGGAAACAAAACCGATAATAGCCAATACCAAAATACCTAGTACTATGAGTTGCCATTTGATCATAATAAAAAACTCCTTTGCAAAGGTCCAATTGTTTACATATAATACAATAGCTGTGCAATAATTGCGCCATTGTGGTTTGGCTTTTGCCCTATACAATTTGTGGTAGGGATGAATAGAATTTGAGCTTATGATTTTCTATGCTATAAAAAAGCTTGAAATTTAGTCTCTTAGTTGAGACGGGTGTGGGATTTTAACCACAGCAAGAGGAATATAATTTGTTTTTAGGCAAAGTAATCGGCAACCTGGTTGCCAGCCGGAAACACGAAGACTTACAGGGAGTTAAGCTTCTCATTATCCAGCCCTTAAATCACCGGCGCTTGCCTGTCGGTCCAGCTATTGTGGCAGTAGACAGTCTGCGGGCAGGCCCAGGTGAATTGGTGTTTCTGGAAGATGGTCGTGAGGCTTCCTTTACCCTGCCCAACACCTTTGTCCCGGTTGATGCAGCAGTAGTGGGAATAGTAGACCAAATAGATGTAACTGATGGAAAAGGGTATAACAAAAATCAGGAATCATAACCCGAAATCCCGCCTCATCCCCGATTTTTCAATTATTCAAAGCCCGGCCGCTTTGCTTTCCGCCAACGCAATATTAATTAAAATGACCCTATAACCGACTAAACATGATAAAATTTATCCTATCAGTGAATTATATTTCACTGATATAATTACTTGCACTATAAAAAATACTTGACACAAAAGATTTTATAGCTATGATATAATTATGGTTATGATATAAAATATGTATGATATGTCACTGTGGTGGAAAATATGGCAAAATCAGCTGGCGGTGCAAATGGCAATATAAAGCTCCACCCATATGTCCTGGAGCTGGCGCTGTATTTGCAAATGCTGATGGAAGAAGGGTTTCAGGGAAATGTGCTGATACCCATTAAGGGCAAGCGATTCGGGTTGATAAAAAAGGAAGAGTTTGTAGATTTACGTTCCAAGGGTCGATCAAACCCAACCAGATAACTAAGTAATACTCAGGTAACCGCTGAAAGAGGGCCTGTGTTAGGCGAAAATTTGTTCGCCTGATGCAGGCTTTTTTTTGTGCTAAAGGCAATATATCCCAGGAGACAGCATTATGAAAAGAACTATTGTGTCGACTATATTGATTTTATTATCAGGCTCTTTGGTGGTTACCTCTGTGGCGGGTGCGGTTTGTGAGATGAAAACCGATTATACCCCAGGCGTAGCATGCGCCTCGAGTACGGTGGTGGTGAATAATGACGCCGAGTTAGACGCTTATCTGGCAGACTTTGGCTTTAATGGGAACAAATACCAGAACCTGAAGCTTAACTACGATGTGACCAGAGCAAATATTGATATCCACTCCCCCTGCAAGATTACCTTGAAGGACAATGTCATCTTGAGTGGGGATAGCATCTGTCTGGATGGCCGAAATGGGGTGGTTGACGATAACGGTTACACCGCCAATGCTGCCCAGTTGAGCGTATTATCTGAGTTGGGAGATGCTCATTTCGGCCGGGGATCGGTTATTAACGCTAATGAGTTGACCCTCAGCGCCTGGAAGAAGGCCAAAATCGGCATTAACTCCCAGGTTAATGTGACTGGGGCGGTTAAGCTGGTTTCCAGCGGTGATCTCGCCAGTAGCGATGCTATTATCCGACAAGGCTCCACCGTAAATGCCGATAGCTTACTGGTACAGGCTCCCAGGGGCGCCACGCTTGGGCTAAGTACCGATATTAATGTTAGCGGTAAGGTATCGGTCATTTCCACTGGCAGTTATACCGGCAGTCTGGCCAAAATTAAACAGGGGGCTGCTGTCAGCGCTAATAATCTGGATCTGATTTCGGACAATAAAGCTGCGCTTGGGTTAAGTACAGTAATAGCCGCTGCCGACAATTTTACCATGCAGGCCGCCTCCCCGGATAAATGTTCCATTGCCGGTTCAGCCAGCATAAATGCGGGCAGCACCTGGGGGAATTGTTTACAACCCCTGGTGGTGGATATAACCTCACCGGCCGCCGGCTCACTTACTAACAGCCCGACCATTAGCGTATCGGGCACAGTAACCGACCTCAATGCCTCAGTAACCGTAAACGATATTCCGGCTACAGTAGCCAATACCGGCTTTAGCGTCGACAATGTTCCTTTAAGCGAAGGGCCGAATACCATCACCGCCACGGCTACTGATCCGGCGGGCAATACCAGCGCCCATTCCATCAACATTACCCTGGATACGATAATTCCCGACATCGGCATAAGCTCGCCGGCCAATGGTTCCACCATAGATAGCAACCTTCCGCTTGTCATCATGGACTACAGCGATGCAGGTGCGGGAATAGATAGCGGCAGCTTTCAAGCCAGCATAAACGGAGTGGATTATACCGCCTCATTTACAGTTACCGCCACTCAGGCTAGCTATCAACTAATCGCCCCCCTGCCCGAGGGAGCTAATACAGTTACCGCCGGCATATCAGATCTGGCGGGTAATTCAGCCTCAACCACTTCCAGCTTCACCGTGTCTATTGCTCCTCAGGCAACCGAATCTTCCGGTTTTATTCATGGTCAAGTATTTGATGTTCAAACAAAGTTGCCCATTGAAGGAGCCGTGGTTACTGTAGCGGGCATAGGGGGTAATATTTTATCTGATTTAGAAGGCAAATTCGTATTTCCTACACCAGGCACAGGCATCTATAAACTTAAAATAACCAAAGATGGATACAATTATAACCAGCGACTGGCCGAGGTGGTTTCCACCCGTGACACAACAGTAGCCCCGGCATATCTGCTGGCCATCGACACTACCGATATGGTAATCGCCTCCCAGGGAGCCTCACTTACCAACAGCACCGGCGATTTGCAAGTGGATATTCCACCTGACAGCTTACCCTATGATGCTGAGGTACACTTAACATTAATCACAGAACCGGAGCAATTACCCAGTCCATTGCCTGACGGTTATGCCTTTATCAACTTTTTCTATGGCGAGCCTTCCGTTCAATTCGATCCACCGGCCACAGTACGTTTTTATAACCGGTTGGGCTTTGAACCGGGGGCTACATTAACCATTGTGTTCTGGAATCGCCAGGAATTAGTGTGGGAAGAACGGGGGATGGCCTGGGTTACTGAGGATGGACAATGGATTCAGGGTGACTGGCCAAGTTTCAGTTCCGGGGGGATAACAATCCGCCCGATATACCCGGAAGTACCCTGCCCTGATCCCAATGACCCGGATTGCCCCCCATGCGATCCGAACGATCCGAATTGTGGAGAAGAATGTGTTCCCGGTGACCCAGATTGTCCTGATTCCTGTCTGAATCCGGGGTTCGCCGGCAGTGGTTTTGTGTCGACTAATTATGCCCTCCCCAGTATAAATGCATTAGGAGCTTCAAGTGGGCTGCGATTAACTTATAACAGCAATGCAGCTTACCCCACGGTGAGCATTCCCGCTATTGTCTATCCCAGAGGCACCTTTGCCATAACTCCTGATTCAATAAACATAGCTATAGAAGCGGGAGGGGAAAGTATAGAGAAAAAATTTGCATACAACAATCAGGTATCCCGCCAGACTTATTTACACACTCCCAGGGTAGCGGTTGATGGACAAACCAAATGGTTTGCCAGCGGCACATACCCATATAATGTTAAGATTTCCAACGATTATAAACGAAACGAATACGCTGTTATTATATATAGCATATTCAATGGCGTACCTTTTGAGCCTGTAAGAACCGCAACTTATGTCATTGAGGATAAACCGGTCTCCTATTCAAGGGAGGTTTCAGGCAGATATGCAGTGGTTAATCACATAGCGAGCCCCTTCGGTTCCGGGTGGACAATACAGGGATTATCCAGGTTACACTTTGACCCAAATGACCCTGGTGGAAATATCAGTACGGTAATGCTTGATGAAGGCAGTGGAAATTTCAGGGTTTATACGCTGGTTGAGAATACTCCGATCACCAGTGAAGCAGTATATACTTCTCAAGCTGGCGATTTTTCCACTTTAATGCGCCATTCAGATGGTAGTTATACCAGAAAAATGCATAAAGGCGGTATGGTATATAACTATAACCATCAAGGGTTGCTTACTTCAAAGGTTGATAGTAATGGGAATACGACTAATTACATTTATGATGCTCAAGGTTTATTGATTAGGATAGAAAACGCAATCGGGGGCGCTACAAACTTCAGTTATGATGCAAACGGACATATATCTGATATACAAGATGCAGCTGGGAGGGTAACGCAGTTTAATGTTGATACTTTCGGTAACCTGGTATCTATCACCGCCCCTGATGGAAATGCCACTTCTTATGCCTATGATGCTAACCATCTGCTTACTACTGAACAAAACCCCAGGGGAGCTTCTACTCAGTATGTATATGATAATTATGGCCGCCTCAAACAAACCATATCTCCTGCCGGAGCCACAGAACAACTTTATCCCGATTATACTAATGGATTAATCAATGAACTGCCTGGTAACGGTACCTTAGCCACCCATTTTAATTTTTCAGATGTTGAATCAAGGGCAGTAAATGCCCTGGGGCAAACAAAAACCGTTAAGACTAATACCAAAGGCTTTGTTATCCAGAAAACTGATGCATTAGGAAACATCACCTCGTATGAAAGAAATTGTGCTTGTGGCGCACCGACAAAAATCACTTATCCCAATGGCAGGGTGGTTACCATGACCTATGACGCTAATGGTAACCTGTTAACCAGAACCGAAGAAGCAACTGGAGCCGCCACTACTTATACCTATGAACCAGACTTTAATCAGGTAGCCAGCATAACCGATCCACGGGGTAATGTTACCCAAATGACCTATGATGCTAACGGCAATTTAATCCAAACCACCGATGCCCTGGGTAACATAACCAGTATGTCATACAACGCTCAGGGACAACTTACCCACATCACCAACGCCTTAAATGAGACCACTATTTTCAGCTATAACCCGGCTACCGGCAATCTGCTATCTATCACTGATCCACTGGGTAATGCGACCAGCTATACCTATGATGCCGCCGGTAATCTGCTGACCAGTACCGATGCTGAAGGCCATATCACCAGCTACACCTATGATGCTATGAATCGCCTGCTCAGGGTTACCGATTCAAATAATAATACCACTAACTATGAATACGATGCTACCGGCAACTTGATCAAGGTTACCGATGCCAAGGGGCAAATTACACAATTTGCATACAATGAAGATAATATGTTAGTCAGCGCGACTAATCCCCTGGGCTATACCAGAATATACAGCTATGATGCTAATCGCAACCTGGTTTCTACCACTGATGCAGAAAGCCAGACCATAAACTACGCTTATGATGCCTTGAACCGATTGATCCAAAAAACTCTGCCAGATAACTCAACCACTGACTATAGATACGATGAGGCAGGAAACCTGCTCAACATCTATGCTCCGCGCACCCTTATCGTCATGGAATATGATCTGCTCGGCAGGCTTAAATCCTCATCTACTCTGGTTAATACCAGGGATGATGAGTTTGCCAACTATGTGTCTTTACCTGCCAATACAGTAATCAGTTCCAATGATACAAGTTATGACAATACCGATATTCTGATTGTAGATGGAGCGGTGATAACCATTGATGGGACACATACCTTTAAAAATATAGCCATAATCAATGGTGGCAAATTAACCCATTCGGCAGGCTCTCATCTGGATATTACGGCTGATGCTGTACTAATCGACTCTACCAGCAGTATAGATATGAGCGGCAGAGGCTATGCGCCGGGTTATACGCTGGGCAATAGCGCTATTGGGGCCAGTTTATATGGCGCCGGCGGCAGTTATGGCGGTGTAGGGGGCATATACTCTCCCACCGGCAGTGTTTCCAATGACGTATACGGGGATTACCGTAACCCGAACGAGTTAGGCAGCGGCAGTAGTTATTATGGCAATACCGGCGCTGCCGGTGGGGGGCTGGTGCGCATTGTGGCCAATAGCCTAACCCTGGATGGAACAATTAACGCTAACGGCAATACATCCACGTATGGCGGCGGCGGATCGGGCGGTGGCATCCGACTGGATGTGGGTACTATGTCCGGTGTAGGTTCGATTAATGCGCTGGGCGGTAATGGTGGCAATCGTGGCGGCGGTGGCGGCGGACGAATCGCCCTTTATTATACAGCGGATATGGCTGGTTTTACAGGAAGCATCAGCGCATATGGCGGTACAGGAAACTATGGACATGGTGGAGCGGGTACGGTTTACATGAAATCCACCGCACAAGCTTATGGCGATTTAATAGTAGCTAACAACGGCAAGAACACCGCTGACTATTCAACCCCATTGCGGACTATAGGTTTTGGTTATAGCGACAGCATCATCTATAGTCCCGCCAGCGGCCAGAGCACGCTCAGTGATGCAACAGCAGCCTGGCCGCAACCGGATGCAGCTATGGGTGCGTTGGGGTTAATCGGTTTAGAGCTTAATCCCAATACGATTCAATCCCAGACATATACCGTGGCAAATAATACTGCCACCACTATCATCGTTGACGGTAATATAACCTCAGTCGCTACATCAGGCGATGCCTATATTGGGGAATATACTTTTGATAACCTGTATGTTCGTGGTAAAGCCAGGCTTTCGACTGAAGACGATATCTATGTTTTGGGTACTATAGAGGTAGATAATGCCAGCCTGAAAGCCAATGCACTGAATTTTCCCGACAGCAATCAACTCCAAGCCATTAACGGCATTATTGAGGTAAGCGGGCCATTGTTTGAGGGTCATGCTAATGTAATCCTGGATGGGGATAGCCTTACCGTAAATAGCATTACCGGCGTGGATTCGCTGGCATTAACCAATGGCGCTGTGCTGAAAAGTTTTTATCTGGCGCCATTGGAAATAAGCGTTGCTGATTTAACCATCGACTCTACCAGCAGCATAGATGTAAGCGGCCAGGGTTATGCCGGGGGGTATACCTTAGGTAATACTACTGATGGGGCCAGTTTATATGGCGCCGGCGGGAGTTATGGCGGCCGGGGCGGGGTTTATACGGGCAATAGCACCTCCAACCAGGTTTATGGTGATTACCGTGACCCGAACGAATTTGGCAGCGGCAGCAGTTATTACGGCAATACCAGTGCCGCTGGTGGGGGGCTGATACGCATCGTAGCCAATAGCCTGACCCTGGATGGAACAATTAACGCTAACGGCAATACATCCACCTATGGCGGCGGTGGATCGGGCGGTGGCATCCGACTGGATGTAGGCAGCTTATCCGGCGTAGGTTCCATCAACGCTATAGGTGCTGATGGTAGCGGCCGGGGCGGCGGCGGCGGTGGACGTATTGCGGTGTATTATACCGACAACAGTGGATTTACCGGCAGTATCATCGCTAACGGCGGCAAAGGTTACTCTTCAGGATACCTGGGTTACGGCGGAGCGGGTACGATTTATCTAAAATCCACCACACAAACGCACGGTGATTTGATGGTAGATAATATCGGTCAATGGACGGCTGATTATTCCACCCCGTTACAATCTATAGATTCAGGGGTATCGGACAGCATCATCTACAGCCCCATCATAAACCAGAGCATACTCACTGATGCAAATGCCAACTGGCCGTTGCCGGATACAGCCACCGGTGCATCATGACTTATAGGGCTGGAGCTAAACCCCAACAACATCCAATCTCAAACCTATACCGTAGTAAACAATACCGCCACCACTATAACCGTAACTGGTGACATGACCTTGGTGGCGGCTTCAGGCGATACATATATTGGTGAATATACTTTTGATAATTTGTATCTCAGTGGCTGGGCCAGGGTTTCTACTGAGGATAATATCCATGTATTGGGAGTGTTGGAGCTTAATAATGCATATTTAAAAGCCAATGCAGTTAAGCCTGCGGAGGGCGCTACCCTGCAATTCCCCAATGCTGTTTTTGAGGTAGCTGAGCCGTTGTTCGAGGGCAGCGTTAATGTAGTTCTGGATGGGGCTACACTTACCGTAAACAATATCGGCGGCATGGATAACTTACAACTGCTTAATAGTTCCATTCTTAAAGGGTTCGCACTTACACCGCTTGAGATAACCGCAGACAGTATAACTATAGATGCGGGAAGCAGCGTTGATATGAGCGGCCGGGGCTATGCCGGGGGGTATACCTTAGGTAATACTACTGATGGGGCCAGTTTATCCGGCGCCGGCGGTAGTTATGGCGGCCGGGGCGGGGTTTATACGGGCAATAGCGCCTCCGATCAAGTATATGGTGATTATCGCAATCCTAATGAATTTGGCAGCGGCAGCAGTTATTACGGCAATACCGGCGCTGCCGGTGGAGGCTTGGTACGCATAGTAGCCAACAGCATGATTCTCGATGGTACGCTTCAGGCCAATGGCAATACTTCGCAGTATGGCGGGGGTGGTTCCGGCGGAGGTATCCGGCTGGATGTAGATACCTTATCCGGCATGGGTTCCATCGAGGCGTTGGGGGCCAGCGGCAGTGGTCGTGGCGGTGGCGGCGGCGGTCGGATTGCAGTTTATTATACCGACAAGAGCGGCTATAGCGGCAGCATTAACGCCTATGGCGGTACAGGTTATGCTTCCGGATATCTTGGCTATGGCGGAGCGGGTACAGTATATCTAAAATCAGCCACACAAGGCTATGGCAACTTAATATGTGACAATAACGGTCGCAACACCGCCGGCTATTCCACTCCGCTGCGGGCGATTGGCGCAGGCGTATCAGACAGCATCGTATATAGTCCCACCACCGGACAAAGCATACTTACCAATGCAAGCGCCACCTGGCCCATACCGGATGCAACCACCGGCGCCCTGGGGCTTATCGGCTTGGAAGTTAATCCCAACACCATCTATACCCAAACCTTCACGGTAGTAGACAACACTGCCACTACTATTACTGTAAACGGTGACATGAGCTTAGTAGCTACCGCCGGCGACAGCTATATAGGAGAATACCGTTTTAACGGCCTGTCGGTAGTAAACGGGGCACAAGTGTCTACCGATGATAATATATACTTTGATACGCTGGATACTACCGGCGGGGTGTTGAATGCCAACAATTTCTACCAGGCGGGTATGGCTGACCCGACCATGATGCTGGCGCAGTACTTTTCAACGGAGATGGGAATTTCGGCTGCCGATAAAGCGGCGCAAACTAAATTAGCCCGCACGATTAAGGGACATAGCCACTTACTTGCTCCACCCAAAGTTACCTTAGCCGGCTTAAAGCAGAAAACTACGCATATAAATAGCGGCTTTAGCTTGCATGATATGTCGGCCAGGCTGATGGCTGATATCAACCCGCTGGATAATGTAGATAAGCAAATTAAATTGGCTTATGCTGATGAAATGGGGGCAAGCCCCCTTTATTATGTCAAAGAGAAAAAGGCACATAGTGCCTCGGCACCCCGTGTCCCGGTTCTCCTGGCCCAGGCGGAATGGACAGTAGCCACGGATGCTGTTGTAACGCAAAGCATTGACACAGGGAAAAAGGGTGTCCCCGGCACCGATCCGCTGTATTCCTATGACTTAAGCGGTAACCGGATTACTATGACAGACCCTACCGGAACAACCTATTACGAATACGATGCGCTGAACCGGCTGACCAGGATTACTAACCCTAAAGGGGAAATAACCAGCTATACCTATGATGCGGTGGGACACAGAACCGGCATGACCTATGCCAACGGCATGACGGCCGGCTACAGCTATGATGCAGCCGGCAAACTACTTGATCTGGTGTATCAGTCAGGCGCTACTCAGGTTGCTGGCTTCAGCTATGCCTATGACAACGTAGGCAACCGCACCAGCATGACCGATGAATATGGAATACATAATTACACCTATGATGCGCTGTACCGGCTAACCCAGGCCACTCATCCCCAACCCACTAATCCATTAGAAGGCTTTGATTACGACCCGGTAGGCAACCGCTATCCAGCCACTAATGTGTATAATGCAGCTAATCAGTTATTAGAAGATGCTGACTATATCTACAGCTATGACCGCAATGGTAATACCATCAATAAAAAAAGCAAAGCCGATACCTCCGGGGTGCGCTATTACTGGAATGCGGAGAATCAGCTTACAAAGATTGAGGAATATACGGATATTAGCAGCAACAGCACATTAACCGCAATGAGCAAGTATATCTATGACGGCTTGGGCCGCCGAGTAGCTAAGAATATAAATGGAGCCATCACCAAATATGTGTACGATAACGAAGATATAATCTTAGAGACTGACGAACAGGACACGGTTCTCGCCCGCTACACCCACGGCCCTGGCATAGATGCCCCGATCAGCATTAAACGAAACGGGCAATCGTATTACTATATAGCCGATGGCCTGGGCAGTATCGTCAAACTTACGGATGCGGCGGGAACTGTAGTTAATAACTACGTCTACGACAGCTTTGGGAATATAGTGAATAAAACCGAGGCGGTGGCGAATCCTTATACCTACACCGGCCTGGAATATGATGTTGAGTCGGGGCTATATTACTATCGCCTCAGGTATTATAATGCGGCCATAGGCCGTTTCCTGAGCGAAGACCCGCTGATGAGCGATCCTAACGCTTATGTTTATGTAGGAAACAACCCGATAAATTATATCGATCCCATGGGGTTAAAACGATGTAATCAGTTTATCGATAATTATATGGACCGAAAAACATTAGCTTGCGAGATAAGATGTTGGGACACGCTAAATTTAGGTTTTGGGCGATATATTTTATCTACTGCATTGATTCTTGGCGGAATTGCCGAAACCGGCATAGGCTTGCATGTCTACCGTAAAATGTTTGGCGATATAGTCCTCCAAACCACCTATGTTGAGAATATCCAAATTTTTATGTTCAATCTCTCTAAATGGACAAATAAAATACTCATCCCCACGGCTATATTTGCGCCATTAAGCTCTGCCTTTGATTTTCTGGGTTTTCATGGAGCAAATATTCTTGGTTTTTCGGAAACTGTTTTTTTCAATTATTTTACAATTGGTGCATCCAGCTGGATTTCCGGTACGCTTATCGGTTGTAGTGTTTCGTGCCTGACTGACCCTAATAGCTGGTAAACCTTTATCTTATTTAAATGACGCTATGGGCTACGGCATTGTAATTGTTATCGGGATATACTTGCTAGGTTTTCAACCTGTTGAGCGATTTTTGCTTTTTGTAAGTTTATGCTTAATGGGTAAAGTTATATTTAATACCTTTAGGGATTATAAAAGGGTTAAAAGGGTTCATAAACCAGCCTTCAAGCAAGCTATGAAAAGGTTTTTTTTATTCAGTTTTGGCACGAGCGCTGTTCCGCTGGTATTTGTTGTGGCTTATCTGGTATCCTTTGTTTTGCAAAAAGACCCCCATCAACCACTTATAGGTTATATGAGTAGCATAGCCGCTATATTTTTCTTGTTTTTTCATCGACATTTCATTGTTCCGCGCACCCCCCCCCGTGTCATTTCAGATGAAGGGCTGGAAGGGATGAAGAAATATGCACATAGGCTCATTCCAAGCAAAATTCAAGTCAGAGAAACTCAGGATGGCAGGTATCTTATAATAAGACCCCAAAAAAAAGAGCTGCCTCTCACCAGCAAAGTATTATTTACTCTTATTCTTATTATGATGACAATAGATGTATTCATATGGTTCTTCTCTATGCAAATTGGTTGGTTGGTTTTGGTAAACTTTTTTCTTGCCGGATATATAATGGGGAAAATATTACCCCCGCATAAAGAGGATAAAAAGAGACCGTTTGTTTTGCCACTTATTATTAAAGCCTTTCTGGTCACCTTGCCATTTACGCTTGGTTTGGGC
Organism: bacterium; assembly: GCA_024277675.1. GTDB lineage: Bacteria > SZUA-182 > SZUA-182 > SZUA-191 > JAJRXT01 > JAJRUS01. Next base: position 20,260 of record JAJRUS010000007.1, read on the forward strand.
ATAACAATTTTTAAACGGGGAACCTCTTTGTCTGCCAGTGGCCTTATTGCCTTTTGTGTACAGCTTGTTATGTTGCTCATATCCCAAATTGTGGAACCCTATCAACGACCTAATTTATAATAGCCCTGAAGTAATTTTTGCAAATTTTTATTGCAAAGCTTGACATTTACAGCTTATAATGTTATCTATTGTAAATAGAGGGGCGCGAGTTATAAGACGGATTATAAGGAGTTGTGGTAGTATAAAATGGAAGAACAGCCGGAAGTTAATGACATTAGTCATAAAATAAAAAGAATGAGAGGTAAATTGTCCCAAACTGAATTTGCCCGGCGGGTTGGTATAAATCGATCATTGATTTGCAGTTATGAATCCGGGAAAAGGCTACCTTCTCTCCCATCGTTGAAAAGGCTGGCTAGTTACGGGGGGGTTCCTATTGGTTATTTATCTGGCGAAGAAGATATTTCTTTGTGCAAGTACACGCCTGAGGAAGATGATATTATTTATAAACTCCGTGAATTACCTCCGGAATCTAAGTACTTGATGTATAGTTTATTAGAGAAACTAACCGAACATTATTCGTATAAAAAAAGTAAAGAAAATCGCCATCATAACCGCTGATCAATCCCTCAGCTTAAAAAAGAGCCATTGTTTTCTGGGGAGTGTTCGATAAACTGTATTGAATCAGCAAATATGACAGGCTATTTAGTCGCCGGCTTTGATGGGGTTGGCTGTAATTCTTCCTCGGATATATCCGGTTTCTGAGAAGTCCATTTGGCTGGCTTAACCTTGATAACGCTCTGTTGTTGCAGGTTCTTGGCTTGCATAGTTTTAATTCGTTCCCGCCAGGCATGTCCGGTATTCAGCAGGGACTCTTTATTAACTTGCAAGGCCTCCCGGCTAAACTCAGACAGTTCATAATCATCGGTGTTTACCAATGCATTTACCGGGCAAATCTCTACACATGAGCCGCAAAAGAGACAGCGGGTAATATCTAAAAAGTAATCATCGATTATTTTTTTATTGTTTTCTCCCATAGAGGTTACTATATCCAAGGCTCCACTGGGACAAACCCTTACACAAAGGCAACAGCCCACACATAAATCCTCATCCGGTTTTTCAGCATCGCGCACCAGGGCCACCTGCCCCCGCATACGCTCCGGCATAAACCATTTGTTCTCCGGGTAGCGCATAGTTATGGGCTTGGTAAACATCTGCTTAAAAGTAAAGCCCATTCCATGGAGAATTTCCCAGAAAAACATCTGCTTCATTAACTTCTTTATGGTAGATTTTTCTTCCTGATAAGCTACAATCTTGTATTCGCCCATGCTGTCACCTGTGCTATATGTTAAACAGTTACCGGTGGAAACTCGAAAGGTGAGATACAGTCCCGGCCAAACCCTTGAAGCGTTTCAGTTAAACGTTGCTTTTCCTGTTCAAACTGCTCCATAAAGCCAGCCGGCAACTGCTCTTCTTCTGCAAACAACTTTTCCACTCTTTCAAGCTTCTCCAATAGTTTCTTGGTTCTTAGCTTAAACTGAGTTTCGTAGTCTGCTTTTGTATAGTCTTCAGCCAAAATTTGACGAAATAATTGCTTTAAGTCCTCAAACTTCGGGATAAAGCCGATAGGAGTCTTAATTGCGCCATATTCATTATGAATACGTCCCTCAGCCCACAGCAGCCACACCTTTTTATCAAGCTTTGAATTTAAAAATTTACCGTCTTCTTTCAGAAAATAATTTGTATGAAATATTTTTGGCGGGGTATTTAGCCGATTACCAAAATCGAGTTGGCTTTTTATGTATTGCCCCAAAGGCACCACCAGAAAGTCGAGATTGGCCATAGGATTATGTTTTCTAACGCCGGCTTTTCCTAAGGTGGCGGCAGTGGTTTCTGATTCAATTGCGGCCCCCACATAAACTCCATGCGTCCAGCTTAATGCCTCAAAAACAGGGACATTAGTATCAGAGTCCCGGCCGCCATAAATAAAACCGCTCACCGGAACCCCATCCGGATGGTTAAGCCTTTCGTCTGCGTTGCCTAGCTCGCTGATTCTTATGGTATAACGAGCATTCTTGTGCGCCGGGTCTATAGGGTTTCCCTGCTGGTCTTTTTTACCCTCAAACCATTCTCCGGAAAAATTAATTCCGGCCGGGGGAATTTCTTTTCCCATATTAAGCCAATAGGGTACGCCGTCGACATTTAATACGTTGGAAAAAATCAGCTCTCTGGGAGTGGTTAAGGCTTTGTAAATTACCGGATCATCTTCGGGATTCACATCGGTTATTATGCCGAATATGCCTTGTTCGACATTAACCGCATATGCCCGGCCATCTTCGCCAGCCCTTATGTAGGCAATGTCGTCACCGATGATTGATTGACCGGATATCATAGCGGTTGAGGTTTTGCCGCAGGCGCTGGGGTAGGCGCCGGTAAAATAGGTGACCCGATCTTTGCCTTCCGGCCGGGCGCCCAGGATAAACATATGCTCGCATAACCAGCCTTCCCGGTTGGCTTTGTTTATAGCCAGCCGGAGGGCCAGCTTTTTGAGGCCGACACTGTTTCCGGCGTATTGATTGTTAACGGTAAATACCCTGTTTTCCTGCAGGTCAATATATACCCGCCTATTATCGATATTCGCCGTATTGCATCTGGCGTCAAGCTCACCGGCGGAATGCACAAAATAAAAGAAATCATCCCCACAGCCCTTGAATTCCTCATAGCCCGGTCTATATAAAATAGTCTCGCTGTGAGCCACATATGCTGAATCAGTAAGCTGCAAAGCGGGAATGGAGAATTTGGAGTTATTAGGGCCTAAGCAGAAGAAACATATCAGCAGCTCTTTCCCCTGCATAGAGCCTGCCAGAAAGCCCAGCACCTCGTTCAGGCCTGCTTCTCTGTCTTTTGAATTAATAAAGCTGCTTATCTTTACCCCTGCGGGGAGCAAAACTTTGGTGTTTGCCTTATCCCGGGCCTGGTCACGAATCCCGTCAAAATGTATGGTATGCCCTTGCATGGCCAGCCGCTGTTCTTCATTGTTTTTTAGCGACAGTTCCCTCACATACTCAATATCTTCCTGGCTGTCAGTAATAACGGTTACTTTGCCGGGCTTACAATGATCGATAAACTTCTCGATTATTTCTAATATCTTGGGGTTATTAAGCGCTTTTATTTTTTTTAAGTTTGTCTCATTCATAATTTTTTGCTCACATCCAGATAATATCCCACGCCCCGTTTCATAACCGGCTGTATCTTTTACTAAAACCCCCATGTTACCTCGCATCAAGTTAAGAGTGAGAATCCCAATTAATTTATAACCTGAAAAATTAAGATTTTATTACTATAAGCTGCAGCAAGGGACACATCCCCCTTTTTGCGGCTAGGAGCCGAACGTAAAATCAATAGAACGATGTTCTATTATAAGTTGTTATTTGAACACTGTCAACATAAAAAAAAACTGAGTAATCCCTCAGTGAAGAGGGGGTGGTACAAAAGGCATTTAGTGATACAATAGCTAACTATTGCAGCGCCCGGATAATAGCCTGGGCAAACTGAGTAGCGGCCGGGGGGCCGCTACCGGTAATAATGCAGCCATCCCGCTCCACCTCGCGGCCGGTATAGATAGCGCCTTTAGCCTCAAGCCGGGGAATTTCAGCAGAAAATACGGTGGCTTTTTTATCTTTAAGCAAGCCGGCATTGGCTAAAATTATGGGGGCAATACAGATTGCGGCCACTATCCGCTGATTATCATAGGCTGTTTGCGCAATAGCGTGGCAGATGGGATCGTCCCAGTATTCAGCCGCTCCGTTGCCTCCCACAAAGATTACCGCCTGATAATCTTCGGCGGTGACATCAGCTACCAAAACAAGGGGTCTAACTTTCATTCCCAGCATCCCCGTGGACACGGAAAGCTTGGAACTGGCTACCGTTACCGTTGCCCCCTGTTCCTCAAACAACTTTTCAGGTATATAAAATTCCTCGTCTCGGAAATTATTACTGGCTATAACCATCAATATTTTTCGGTTAGTTAAGGCCTTCATCCACGGATTATCCCTATTTTGCCTTTTTTACTATTTTTTTTATTTCCGTTATAACATCATCGGAATTACTGCCATCGACTTCGGCTTCAAAGTTGAGAATAACCCGGTGCCGCAGAGCCGGGAGGAAAGCCCGGTCGATATCTTCGAAGCCAACATTTGCCAGACCATCCAACAGCGCCCGGACCTTACCGGCCAGCACCAAAGCCTGAGCTCCACGAGTACTGGCGCCGTATTTGACATATTTGGTGGTTATCTGGGGAATTGGCGACCGGCGGCTGCCGATTTTACGTTGTACATTATTGGGGCGGGTAGCGAACAACAACCTTACCACATATTCTTCCACCTCTGAAGATATAAGCACTTCCCTTACCAGTGACTTCATGGATTCGATGGTTTTCCAACCCTCGTCCGATAACACCGGTTTTACCTGGTACTTCCCGGAAGCGGTGGTACGCCGGATAATTTCTTTTTCACCTTCAAAATCAGCATAGAACAAATGGAGTTTAAAGATAAAACGATCCATCTGGGCCTCGGGCAGGGGGTAAGTGCCCTCCATTTCAATAGGGTTCTGGGTGGCCAGCACAAAGAAAGGAGGATTGAGTTTATAACTCTTACCGGCCACGGTAACCTGGCTTTCGGCCATGGCTTCCAAAAAAGCGGATTGTGTTTTTGGCGTTGCCCGATTTATTTCATCTGCCAGCACAATATTGGAAAAGATGGGCCCGGCCTGAAACTCGAATTTTTTGCCGCCGGCATCATCGACCACCAGGTTGGTGCCGATTACATCGGCCGGCATAAGATCCGGAGTGAACTGGATTCGCCTGAATTTAAGCCCCAGCGCTTCGCCCAGGGATTTAATCAACAGGGTTTTGCCCAGTCCCGGCACCCCCTCCAAAAGCACATGTCCGCCGGCGAATAAGGCTACCAGCACCTGTTCAATTATCGTTTCGTGTCCCACGATAACCTTGCTGATCTCAGTTTTTATCTGGTTAAAGGTGTTGGCAAACTGTTCGATTATTCCCCTTTCTGGCTGCATAGTTATAAGCTTCCCTTGGTGGATGGAATCTGTCCCTTAAGACGCTCATCCAGTTGACTGGCCTCATCCAGCGCCCGGCCAAACGCCTTAAACATGGCCTCGATTATGTGATGCAGGTTTTCGCCGTAATGTAAAATGATGTGTAAATTGGTCTGGCAGCTATTGGCGAAAGATTTAAAGAATTCGGCTATCAGCTCCAGATCAATCCCTTTTATTTTATCATCCAGCCGTTGAGCAATAGATCCGTTAATGGTAGCCTGATTACGTATAATGAAGGCCGCCCGTCCCCCCAGATCAAGGGCTATGGTAACCAGCGCTTCATCCATTGGCAAAATTACACTGCCGTAGCGCCGGATACCTTTTTTGTCACCAATCGCTTGAGCTACTGCTTCTCCCAATGTAAGGCCGATATCCTCTACCGTATGATGCAGGTCTATATGGGTATCGCCGCTGGCTGATACCTCCAGATCAAATTGTCCATGCCGGGCAAACAAATCCAGCATGTGATCCAGGAAGGGAATGCTGGTGGCTACGGCTGCTTTGCCGCTGCCATCCAGGTTTATAGCTACCCTGATTTGTGTTTCCTGGGTACTGCGTTCTATTTTTGCTTTACGGGCCATAGTTTTTTTAACCAACTTAAGTTCAAATGTTTATCAATTAAATCAGCGATATTTCCTAACCGGGTCTCTTCCACGCTTATATCAGCGCTATAAGGGATAACCCCACACACCGGTACCCCGGTTAACTGTTGGATTATCCGGGGATTGTTTTCCTCTACTATACCATCATTTCCAGCTTGAGTATGGTTTAAAATAATTCCTTCGACCCGGATGCCTTGGCTTTGGGCGCAGCTTACGGTAAGCGCCGTATGATTTATGGTGCCCAGATTCGCCCGGGCCACAATCACAAGCGGCAACTTTAGCTGCTTAATCAAATCCACCAAGGTATAATTATCCGAAAGAGGCACCATCAAGCCTCCCGCGCCCTCTACAATTACCACTTGATAGCGGGCTGCCAAATTATGGTGAGCTTCAATAATCCGCCGGGGGTCGATTTTAATGCCGGCTACCCTGGCCGCCAGACTGGGAGCCGCCGGCAGCTCCAAACAATATGGATTCGTAATTTCCAGGGGTTCTTCAAGGGAAGCGGCCCTAAGCAATAGCCTTAAGTCTTCAGATTCAAGCCGTCCGTTAACTTTTTTAGCGCCGGTCTGCACCGGTTTCATGGCCGCCACCGTTATCGCTTGTGATTTTAAGTAAGCGGCTAAGCCGGCGGCGATAACGGTCTTACCTACCCCGGTATCGGTGCCGGTGATGAAAATACCCCGGCCCATTTAACCCACCATCATCGGCATAAACTGGCTGGAGCCGTAAATGCCGTATAACCCATTATCTTTAAGCCAGCGGGCCCGCTTGAGGTATCCCAGCGCCGGGCCGATGACATTGGCCGCCATACAGGTTTCATCTCCCAGAATAAACCGGTGCGAGCTGGTTTTACCGTCATAGGTTTTTCCGGTCAGGGTCATAGTGGTGCTTACCGGTTTTTTGGCGTTACTGGTGTCGATAATACCCCCGACCCGTACCTTATCACGGGAGTCCACTACCCCGGCCAGCTCCAGCAAAAGGTCATCCGCATGTTCCATGTTGTGTAATTCCAGCTTGCCGTCCCGGGCATCAAGTAACCTTTCCACATCTTCATCGCTCATCGCCTCGGCTTTTTCCAGGTTATATTCCGGCAGATGCGCTATATCCTCCATTACGGTAGCCTTATACTCTTCCCAACTGGAAATCCCCACCCCCCACCAGATATCGACCGCTTCTACCTCCATATAGGATTGAGCCGCCAGTACGGCTGCCGTAGTAAGCAGACCCGGCGAGGCCCCAGCGCCAGTGATGTAAGTACTTTTTACCTGTTTAAGCGTAGGAGTCAGCCGGAACATTTGCTCCATGGCCGAGGTTCTTTTTAAGGCATCACTGAAAGCGGTTTCAAATCCGGCCTCGATAAAACGCTCAATAATGCCGGGAATGAATTCATTGGGCAGATTGGGTAAGGCTATTAAGACGCCGTCTATTTCCGAACTGCCGAGCTTAATAATCTCACCGATAGAATCAGTGCTGGCCTTGCCGTCTCCGGGTATACCGGCCAGGCTTTGATCGGGTTCCAGTTTCATTATGGCCTGTACATCCAGGCCGGATGGATTATATGCGTATCCCCGGCTGTCACAGATAGCCACCAAATGCAAGCTGCGCTTTTGGGAGACAATCTGTACCGCCGCCTTACCTAACCCCCCGGCGCCCAAAATCGCCAGTCGCATAGCTGTTTCACTCACATTTATCTCCTTCAAGTCTTAATGATATTGAGCCTAAATTACCAATTGCCATAAATTATAAACGGATTTTTGCGATAAAAGCAACAAAAAAGTAGCCGTAACCTATTTGTCACTTTAGCAACTGGAACCGACAAATTCGGTTGACTTTTTATTTAAATTGCCGTAACTTTTAAAACAAAAACAGGGCCTTAAATCTAAGGCTAAGCAACAAACAACCAGTTGATATATAATTAATGTTGCCGGCGGTTAAGTATATGACGGCTTTAAGCTGGATGTGCTTGATAAATGTTGCTATATTTTGTACATAAAATTCAATATAATTGATGATAATAAGAACCGTATTTATGCAACCGGAGTCATTAAGCTTGTTTTTAACAAAGGCTGATTATGTATAAGGCATTTTATGGCTTAAAAGAGGACCCCTTCAGCTTAAACACCGATCCTCGTTTTTACTATTATAATGAAGATTCCCGAAATGCGATTAAGCAGATAAGCTATGATTTGCAAAACGGAAAGGGGCTGGTGGAGATTGTCGGTGATATAGGCACCGGAAAAACCGTCTTTTGCCACGCCTTGATAAATTATTTAAGCCCCAACACCCGTACCGTTTTCTTACCCAACGCCTATTTTTCGGAATTAGAATTCCTGGAAATAATTGCTCAAAGACTGGAAATAAATTGTTCGGGAAAAATTCAGAGCGAGATTATTCAGGCTATTGGGAGTTATCTGGTTGGTGAATATGCCGCCGGCAGAAATGTGGTCTTAATATTTGATGAAGCCCAAAACCTTTCCAACAATTTATTGGAACAAATCAGACTGCTCTCCAATATTGGCATTGAAAATAATCATCCCCTTCAAATAGTATTGGCCGGACAGCTTGAGTTAGAAGCCAAGCTGCGACACCCGGTGTTGAGGAACCTGGATCAACGTATTTGTTGTCGTTATTATGTAAAACCCCTGAAGCGGAAAAAATTGAAAGATTATATTTTCCATCGATTAAAGATTGCCGGTTATGCAAGTGGAATTACTTTTACCAGCGGAGCGCTGAACAGTATCTACAATTTTTCTAAGGGATTACCCCGGTTAATTAATGTAGTCTGTGATAAGTCTTTGCTAGTCGGCTATTTCTTTAAAACCAGGACGATAAGCACAAAAACAGTGAAATTAGCCATCAAGAACACCCAGGGACGCTGGTATCATTTTCCTTCGCTGTTTTTATATAATCTGTCTAAAGCTACGGCCAAGGTCGCCATAATCATAATGGTTTTTTCATTGATACTCACCTGGCAATATCAGCATAAAATTATAGGCTGGAGCAAAAAAGTCTCACCCTCCCTGTCTCTTATCAAGGCGGTGGTATTAAATCAGTTCCCGCCGCTTTCAAGAAGCCGGGACAGTAAAGCTCAAAAGCAACCGGAATTATCCGCTAAAGACGACAATCGTTTGATCTATTCAACTGAATTGATGGCCAACCCCCATATTATATGTGCTGCCATACTGATTAAAATGTGGGGCATAGAGCAGCCGGTAAATGGGGACTGGAAAACCTGGAAGCGGTCGGAGACAGAATTTTTAGATATCAATCAAATAGCCGGAAAATATGGATTACAAGCTACTCAGTTAAAAACAGATTTGGCTGAATTGCAGGCCATAGACCTTCCCTGTATTTTGCAGCAAGTAAGGGATAATGAATCCTCTACGGCTGGCCCCATGGTGTTGGCTAAGTTAACCGAAGACAAAGCCATACTCTATAATCCCCGGCAAGGCCTGGTTAATTTGAGCCGGGAAGACTTAGCCCGCAATTGGTCAGGTCAGGCTGTCATCCTGTGGCGCAATTTAGATCAATTATCGGATAGGCCGCTCTTTTCTAAAGGCAGCGATGGTGAAGATATGCAACAGGTAAGAATCAGGTTGCGGCAGTTGGGGTATCTGGAAAAAAAGCTGGCGCAGGCAGATGGACAAGCGCTTAAGGAAGCTATTCGCAAGTTCCAGCAGGACAATCAATTGATGCAGGACGGTATCTTGGGAGCCGCTTCCAAGATCGCCCTCTACCGTATTCTGAGCTCCCCCTTCGGCCCCAGCTTAAGCGGGGAAGGGTAGCTAGCCGCCCCCCCCCTGTGTCCCCCAGCCCCGCATCAGGTAAAGCCTTCCCACCGAGTTAACCCTAAAGCCCTGCCGCCCCTTCTTGATTAGTCCGGATTCCGCCCGGTTTGTTCCAATTTTTGTTTTAGCAATTTTATGCGGCGGGCGGCGTATTTGCCCTGGGAGTTGTCCTTGTGATCCTCGGCGATTTTCTGAAAGAGCTTTATGGCTTCTTCCGGCTGCCCCAGTTGCTGGTAAGCCTCGCCGGCTTTAAAGCGGGCGGTTACCGCCCACATATCCGACCCGGAGTGCAGATAGGTTACTTTAAGATATTCTACAATGGCCTGCTTTAAATTTCCCTGTAACTGATAGCATTCTCCAATCCAATATTACGCTTCGGTCTTCAGTTCATTGTCGGTGGTTTGTTCAATCAATTGCTTGAAGGCCATAATTGCCAGCTCATATTGTTTTTGTTTCTGTAAGTGAATACCCATTTTCAGGCGTTCTTCACCGCTAAAAACATAATCCGGATAATTTAAAACTACGGCTTTGAAGGCGCTGGTTAATTCGGGAATATTATTCAACTGCTGATAGCATATGCCAATCAAATATTGAGCCGGGGCGGCTATCTCAACCGGAATGTCGGTTTGTTTAAAAACTTTTTTTAAATAGGGAATGGCCTCGGAGTATTTTTTTTGGTAATAGAGAATGCTTCCCTGTCGATAATAAGCGGTGGTAATCTGTGGGCTTTGTGGATATTGCTCAGGTATTTTTTGATATTCGGCCAGCGCCTGGGTTAGTTCACCGGCCCGGCTTAATGATTCAGCCAGCATAAACTGGGCTTCATCTAAGCCGGGGGTGTGGGCAAAATTTATTAAAATTCCCTGGTAGATTTCTGCGGCGGCCCGATAAAACTGCTGATCGAACAATTGTCTGGCTTGCTGGAACTGGGTTCGGCTGGAAGAATCGCCTGGGTTGTGGATAATAAATTTAGGCAAAGTCTCCAGTATTTTTTGGTATTCCCCCAGCCGCAGATAACACTCCTTTAACAGCTTATCGGTTTGGTGGGCAAATGGTTGATCGGGAAATTTAGCGTTTAGTTTTTGCAACACCTCTACCACCTGGGAATATTTTTTCTGTTGGAAGTAATTATTGGCTAATTGCCAGATTACCTCTACCTGCCAGGGGCTGTCGGGATAATAATTCAGGAATTGCTCAAAGGCGGTATTGGCAGCCTCCAGGTTGTCCTGCTTTATATAAACCCAACCCCGCCAGTAACTTGCTTTCTCGGCCAGGGCGGTGTGGGGATATTCTTTTATAAGCTTATTAAATAGCTTCTGTGCGGTGGGGTAATCCGCCTGTTTATAATAGCCTAAAGCCAGCCGTAGTTTAGCCTGTTTAATCAATTCTATTTCTAAGTAATTATTAATTAGCTGCTCAAAAGCGGTAATTCCCCGGGGATAATCCCCTTTGAGATAATATAACTCACCGATTTTAAACTGAGCCGCGGCGGTATTGGGACTATCGGGATAATCTTTTACATATTCGCTAAGGGTCGATAAGGCATAGTCATAGTTGGCCAGTTGAAAATAAGCCAGCCCGGTCTTATATTTGGCCTGGGCCGCCAATTTACTGCGGGGGAATTTCTCCAAAAGCACGGCATAGGATCTGACTGCGGCCGGATAGTCCTTTAGCATGTACAGGCTTTCAGCGATCATCCAATGGGTTTTATCCAATAAGCGACTGAAGGGATACTTGCTTATTACCAGTTGATAAGCGGCCTTGGCCCGGGCAAAATCCCGCTGCTTAAAGCGAACCTCTCCAATCATAAACTGGGCCTGATCGGCCAATTTGCCCAACGGGTCATACTCGGTTACTTTGGCATAATTTGCTTCCGCTTCAGCATAGAACTGTCGCTGGTAATAATTTTGGGCTATCTGAAAGCTGGTTTCGGCTAATATTCTGTTGGTGGGGAACTGCTGCATTAATTGCTCCCAGGTTTCTATAGCCGCCTGATCCCGGTTTAGCTTCAGTTGGGCTTGGGCCAACAACTGATAAGTCCTGATGGCCAGGCTGCGGTAGGGATCCAGTTTAAGCAATTCAGTAACGACCTGTATCGCCTGATGGTAGTTATGCGTTAAAAACAAATCATAACCCTGCTCAAATAATTGCTCACCCCGCAGCAGATTTTCATCGGCGGTCGGTTTTACCGCATTAAATGCAGCTAAGGCCTCCCGATATTGCTGCTGTTGATAATAGGCCCAACTGAGCAAATAACCGGCCTGTTCCCTTAACTCACTCTGGGGGTAATCCAGTTGCATCCGATTTAAGGGCTCAATCACCGCCAGGTAGTTGCCTTGTTGATAATAAGCCAACGCCAATTGATATAACGTGTTCTCTACTAACGAGCTTTGTGGAAATTCTGTCAATAATTGATTATATTTCTGGATGGCCGCCGCCAGTTTTTGTGACTTAAAGTAACTATCGCCCAGCCGATAGTAAATCAAATCATATGGGGCTGCTTCCAGTTGTTGTTCAATTAGCTGTTGATAGCCTTGTATGGCCTCAGCATATTGCTGGTTTTGGTATGCTTCATTTGCCAACTGTAGCTTTAAGCTAATAATTCGTTGTTCAATCTCGGATTTATGGATGTTTTCGGGGTAATTGCTAAGTAAGGTACTGTAAGCGGTTAAGGTCGGTTGGGGCTGGTCCAGGTGATATAGGCTATCTGCTAATCGATATAATAGCCGCTCTCGCTCTTTATGCTCAGGAAATACCTGCAATAGTTGCTCATAGGATGTAGCGGCAGCCTTATACAGCTTTAGGTAATACTGGCAGTCGGCTATATAAAGCTGTGTTTTTTTAGCTTCCGGGCTTCCGGGGAAGTTTGTTTTAAGCTGTAAAAATTGTTCTAAGGCCAGATCGTAAATTTGGTCTTTATATAGCTTTTCCGCAAAAATGAATTGCTGTTTTACATCAGTAAAATCAGTGGCGGCATAAGTATATGGGGTTAATGTTAAAAAAAACAACACCAACCCCCCCACAAAAATATAAAATTTCTGCTGATTTTTTAGATTCATATCAAATTAACAACTATTAGCCGTGATAATTTCCACCAGCAAGCGGGTGGTTTCCACCATATCCTGTAAATAGATTGATTCGGTGGTGGAATGGGCATGCTGCATGCCGGTGCCCATGATTATAGTCTCTATTCCCTGGCTGTTAAAGATGTTGGCATCGCTGCCGCCGCCGCTGGCCGCCGGTTTTAATGTAAGCCCCAACTTTTTGCCTGCCAACTGCACTAACTTCACTACCGGGCTGTCATCAGCTACCCTCATCCGGGGATATTCCTGGCGGATTTCTTCTGTTAGCCGGGGCAATCCATCCGCCGGGGGATATTCGGTTACTACTTTTTTGAAGGCCTGGCGCATATGCTCAGTCTGCCGCTTTAATTTTTCCGGGTTATGGCTGCGGGCTTCCCCGTTTACTTCTACTAAATTTGGTATAATATTGGTAGCCCTGCCCCCCGTAATAGTGCCCACGTTGGCGGTGGTTTCCGCATCTATGCGCCCCAAATGCATCCCGGATATGGCTTTGCTTGCCAGCCAAATGGCATTAATTCCCTGCTCCGGGTTTACCCCGGCGTGGGCCTCCCGTCCGTGTAGTTTGAACCTTAAGCGATTGGCCGCCGGGGCGCGGGTGATGATGGCGCACCGATCCAGATTGTCGTAGGACAAACAATACTTGTAGCAAAATTTCGAATAATCCAAATGCTTGGCGCCCAACAGCCCGATTTCCTCAGCTACCGTAAACACTATTCCCAGATTACCGCAGGCCGGCGCCTGTTCCTTTATAACTTGCAGCGCCTCCAGGATAACTGCAATTCCCGATTTATCATCCGCCCCCAGGATGGTTTCACCGGAGGTATAAAACCTGCCGGCTTTAAACAAGGGCTTAATATTACTGCCGGGGCCGACCGTATCCAGATGGGCATTCAGCATAAGCGGCAGCCGGCTTTCTCCTGCACCATTATAATGGGCAATTATATTACCACACTCACCATTAATTTGACTGCCGGCGTTATCGGTAGTTACCCTAAGCCCCAGTTTTTTAAGCTTATTTACTATATATGCCGCCAGCCGTCCTTCCTGTTTAGACAGGCTGTCAATGCTAACCAGTTTCATAAATTCTTCCCGCAAACGAGCTTGATTTATCATGTGTATTGACCAATAATCCTGAAAACTTTGAATACATACCGCCTCACAGTTAATAAAACCCGACCTGTCGGGTAGGCTTGTTGGGTATTTTAGGTGGGTTTGGGGAAATAGTCAAGCCTGGGTTGATATGTTGCGGCAGAGGGTTAAGGTTTAAGCGCAGTTTGTGTAAAAAATACAAAAAGATATACAAACAACCTGACCGGTCTTGGGGCCAATAAAAATTAAGCGGATTATGGCTAGCTGTCCTTAACTCATGTTATCAATATGTCAACTTATGACATGGGCATGCCAGAATATATTTGACAAGGTTTATTTTATGCGGTATAAATTAATTTATTGGTCAGCCTGTTGACTCATTTATTGGTATCTTGTATTATAAGCGAGAGATTGCTACAATGAAAGTACAAATCTTTCTCCTTATACGGAGCCAGAAAAAAAATGAAATCAAAATGCCTGCTTTGCCTATGTTTAATCTCTATTATGGGCGGTCAGACAGCCAAGCTACAGGCTGCCAATCAAATAGTTGGGGCTGTCGGCCCCAGGCTTAAAATTGTTGATTTGATTGATTTCGGCGAGGTAAAACAGGGTGAAACGGTAGAGCGTTTGGTAAAATTCAGCAATGCCGGTTCAGCAGAATTAAAAATTGAAAAAGTGGAGCCTTCTTGTGGTTGTACGGCGGTGATGTTGAGTTCAAAGGCATTGGCGCCGGGCGAAACCGGGAAGCTTAAGATTTCTATAGACACCTTTGCTAAAAAAGGTAAGCTTACCAAGACCATGACCATTTTTTCCAATGATTACTTAATGCCCGAAAAAACCATTAAGCTGGTAACCCAGGTTAAGGCTCCCCCCCATCCCCAATTTGACGCGGGGGGAACCCTTTTTTCAGCTCAATGCCGTAGTTGTCATGCAGATCAGGGAAAAGGGTTAATCGGCACCTCGCTTTATCTGGCCATTTGTTATCAATGCCACGGGATTGAGGGAGAAGGTGTCAGCGCAAAAGCGCTCAGTGATTCTGATTATTTAAAAAAAGTTGATGAGAAATATTTATATAAATGGATTGCCCAGGGAAAGCGCGGTACGGCGATGCCCGGATATAGCCAGCAAAATGGGGGGCCGCTTACTGAACGGCAAATAAAATCTTTGGTGGAATTCATACTTGAATGGAGATAAATCGATTGTAATTAACCTTTATTCTAAATACGATGATATTATTCCATGGCTTAGGTTCCTGAAGCAGAAAACGCCGGTGGATGAACCGTAGGTGATACTACTATGCCCTATAAGATACTGGACAAGCAAAACTATCAAGTCTTTGTAGCAAACCTGGCGGCAGCGGAGCCGGTAATCGCACCGGTACCCAAAGAAAGCCGATTTGCCTTATCCCGTATAACAAATCCGGCACAACTGGCCGATCCTGAAGCATATATACCCACCCTCTTACCCCACAAAAAACACCTTTTTCCCGCCAAAGAAAACTTGCTTAAATTTAAATTAGAAGACCAACCCCGGCTGACTCCGCAAATGGAAGCCCCTCAGCAGGTGTTTCTGGAGGTAAGACCCTGCGATATAAACGGTATCCGTCAATTGGATATGTTTTTTCTGGATGATATTTCAGATGAGCATTATGCCCGGCGCCGGCAGGCGACAAGTATCATTGGCCTGGATTGTAACGAACATTGTGATGGACACTGTTTTTGTGAGAGTGTGGGGGGCTTGCTGGTTGATAAGGGCTACGATTTATTTTTCAGCGATCAGGGCAAATATTACATGGTGAGTATCGGAACCCAAAAGGGGGCGCTGCTGCTTGATAAGTATGCCACCCCCCAGGAAGCCTCCGAGGAATTAATCACCGCTTATAAACAGCTACAAACCCAGAAACTATCCCGATTCCCCATACGTTTTAAGGGGGATTTATACAGTGTTCCGCTGCTTTTAACCGGCAGTTATGACAGCCCGCTATGGGCTGAATTGGAGAAGATCGACCTGGCCTGCGGGGCCTGCAATGTAACCTGCCCCACTTGCAGTTGTTTTGATGTGCTGGATAAGCTGGAACTGGATTTGGTCAGCGGTAGCCGCCGCCGTAACTGGGATGGCTGTATGCTTCAAGGTTTTGCCGAAGTTGCCGGTGGGGGGAACTTTCGCCCTGAACGGGCACAGCGGGTACGTCACCGCATATACCGCAAGTTCAAATATCAGATGCAGAAATATGGGGAACCCTTCTGCGTGGGCTGCGGACGTTGCATCCGCTCCTGTCTGGTGGGCATAAACCCTTATGAAATATTAAACCGTTTGTTTGAAGAGGCGGGAAAAGGCGCATGAGACCGGAACAACTACATCCGCAAAGTATATATACACCCAAGCCGGCGTGCATAGTTAAGACTCAAGCGCTTACCGCCAACGAGCGCTTGTTTCGGCTGCAATTTGTAGACGGCAGTCCCCTGGGGCATCAGCCGGGCCAGTTTGTGGAGGTATCGGTGCTTGGCGTGGGGGAGGCCCCGCTCACCATTACCTCATCCCCCCGGCAGCCGGACTATTTTGAACTGTGTGTGCGCCGGGTAGGTAATGTTACCAACGCCTTACATGAGTTGAGCGAGGGGGCGGTGCTGGGAATTCGGGGGCCGCTGGGCCGGGGTTTTCCGCTGGCTGAATTTCAGCGGCAAAACTTGTTGATTATAGCCGGTGGCATCGGGATTATTCCCTTGCGGCCGGTGATTGAGCATGTTTTGTCGGAGCGGGATAAGTTTAAGGACATAACTATTCTGTATGGGGTGAAACACCCCGATGAGCGGCTCTTCCGGGATGACATAGCTTGCTGGGAGGGGCGGGAGGATGTGGATTTCCGGCTTACGGTGGATCGCCCGATGGAGGGCTGGGCCGGGCATGTGGGGGTGGTGACCACCTTTTTTCCCAAACTTAACATTGATCCGCTAAATACCGTTGCCATAATCGTCGGCCCGCCTATAATGTATAAGTTTGTTTTGCTGGGACTTTCGCATAAGGGCTTTGCCGATCAGAAGGTTTTTATGTCCTTTGAACGCCGGATGAAATGCGGGGTGGGTAAATGCGGGCATTGCCAGATAAACGGGGTGCTCACCTGCCGGCAGGGTCCGACCTTCTCTTATGCTGAGATCAAGGACTTGCGGGAAGCGATTGGGTAAATTCGATAAGATTAAATGAAAAACAAAAAAAACAAATCACAAATACGAAATAGTTCTCCAGAAATTTTCAAACAAAGCAAGGAGCTAATAAAGTCTGCAAATAAAACGGTTAAAAATAGCAGGCTTAATAAAAACAATGACATAGTTGTCAGTGCTGATTCTCGGCTGGAATTCTGTACCGCTATTTTATATTGTAAAGGGATTAAGATTTTTAAACATATTTACTCCCTTTGCTTAGAAGGTGCTGGTGATTGTGCGGCCATATTAGCTAGGACTCTTTTTGAAACTTTGGTGAACTTGCTTCTGATAATCAGAGGTGACCGTTTAGCCGAGGATTTTATTGATTTTTATTTCATAGAAGCATTTGATTGTTTTAAAGATATCAAAAAACACTTTGAGGATTTAGAACTATCGGAAGATGAAGAAGATTTTATGATGTGGGGATATAATAAAGTGGTAGCCAGATTTAAAAATAAAAGCGGGAGGACAAAAAAAGACTGGTATAAAAAAGAAAGCACGGCTGATAAAGCTAGTGATGTTGGTTTGTCAAGGCATTATGATTTAGGATACAGGAGATATTCAGCGATTGCGCATTCTTCGCCTGAAGCTATGTTTGACCATATAAGAGCAAACCATAATGAGAGTGAAGTTCGTCTTTCTTATCAGCCTTCAGAGCAGTATATAAAAGAGATTTTACCGGAAAGCAGTAAATACTTCATCTTGATATTGTATGTTTTTGTTAAGATTTTTAAACTTAATGTGACAGAGGAACTAAAAGCTGATATGAAAATACTCAAAGATAATGAAGATTATCAAGAATGTTTTAAAAAGAATGAAATTCTTGCTGAGAACTTTTTATAAAATGATTTTTTCTTTACTTTCTTTGCGTGCCCAAAGAAAGTAACAAAGAAACGGCACCCTGTGCGCCTTTGACCCTGACGGGTCGCTGCGGGGACTTGAATTTTTCGCTCCCCAAAAGCTATCGCTTTTGGGGCCCCGCCGAGCGGTCCGCAAACTTGCTCGCTTATACTCGCTTCAGACATGCGAACCTACGGCCCAAAAATTCTGCGCCTCCTCGCTCAAAGCCGCAATGGGGTCATACTTGGAATTTAGCGTAAGCTAAATTCCAATAAGGTGCGCATTGGAGGTTTTAAGGAGTAAGCCAGGGATTTTTGCGTTAAGAAATTTTAATGTCTGAAGGCGAAGCCTGAGTTTTAAAATTTTAGCGAAAAACCGCAGCAGACGACTATAAAACCGACACAGCGCAGTTCTTTTGCATACTTTTCTTATTAAAGAAAAGTATGTCGGGGGTTAGGGGGCGAAGCGCCCCTATAAGTAATAGGGGGTCTTCCTTAATAATAAGGTTGGATAAAACACAAATGAAACCAAAGGTTGCTTTTTTTGATTTTACCGGCTGTGAGGGCTGTCAGCTACAGGTGATTAGCCTGGGGGATGAGCTGTTGCAGGTGCTGGGGCTGATTGAGGTGGTCAATTTCAGAGAAGCCATCAGCGATAAGCGGGATGATTATGAGCTTGCCATTATCGACGGGGCAATATCTACCGAGGAAGATATAAAGCGTATTAAGGCCATTCGCAAGCAGGCTAAGGTTTTGATTACCATCGGAGCCTGTTCGTCTTTGGGTGGGGTTAATTGTATCAGGAATTTTCACCCCAAGGAATTTCTACTAAAGGCGGTATATGGAGAACAGGCGCAGCATTTCGATACCATTCCCGCCCGCCCGATCTGGGCTGAGGTGCCGGTGGAATATCAGGTGCGGGGCTGTCCGATTAACCAGGGGGAGTTTTTAAAGGTTATTACCGCGGTACTTACCGGCCGGCAACCGGTCATTCCCAATTACCCGGTATGCATGGAATGCCGCAGTAAAGAGAATGTTTGTTTGTTTGATAAAGGCATGACCTGCCTGGGGCCGGTAACCAGGGCCGGCTGCGGGGCGATATGCCCATCTTATGGTAACTTCTGCTGGGGCTGCCGCGGTTTGGTGGATGATCCCAATGAAACGTCCGAGAAAGAGTTGCTCAAAAAACACGGGCTTACCCCGGAACAGGTTATAAAGGCCTTCCGCTTTGGCTGCGGTTTTTTAGAGGGATAGCGAAATGTATAACCGGTTTAGCAGAAACGGGAGCCTCCGCTGTTGGCCCAAAGGGCCAACAGGAAGCGGGGTCAGCAAGCGGGACTTTGTCATAGTTAGTCCAGGCCCTGCCTGGTTGGAGACAATAAAAGATGCATGATTTATCTATAGAATCTGAATTTGTAACCCGGGTGGAGGGTCACGGCCATATAAAAATAAAGGTGGCTGATGGAGAAATAAAAGATCTCAGGTTTGAGGTGCCCTAAGCGCCCCGTTTTTTTGAGGTTATGTTATGTGGGCGAAATCATCAGGAGGCGTCATTGATTTCTTCGCGCATCTGCGGTATCTGTGCAGTAGCGCATAGTAGCGCTTCACTGCGGGCCACCGAGGCGGCGCTTGGCATAACCCCTTCCGAGCAAACCGTACTGTTGCGCAAGTTAAATTTAGACGGGGAGATGTTGCAGAGCCATATTTTGCACATCTATTTTTTGGCGGCGCCCGATTTTCTGGGGGTGGGTAGTGTAATCCCCCTGGCCGAGACTCACCCGGAGGTGGTAAAGCGGGCTATCCGGATGCGTAAACTGGCTAACGACTTATGCTGTACCATCGGCGGCCGGCATGTACATCCGATTTCCGCGGTTCCCAATGGATTTACCAAGCTGCCGGCTATCGAGGATTTATTGGTTTATAAGGATAAGCTGGAACAATCCTTTGAGGATTTAAATGCCAGTGTAGAATTATTAAAAGGGGTTAAGCTGACGGTGTTTGAGCATCCTACCGAATACATTTGTCTGACCCATCATGATGAATATGCGGTATATTCCGGCGACATATTATCTTCGGTGGATGGTATAACGCCGCTACCGGAGTATAAACGCAAAATAAATGAGCAGGTAATTTCCTACTCAACCGCCAAGCATGCTCATACAGGTCAGGGCTCATTTATGGTGGGGGCGCTGGCGCGTTTTAATAATAATTATGATAAACTGAAACCCCAGGCCAAACAGGTGGCTGAAAGCCTGGGATTATCGCATCCCTGTCACAATCCCTTTGCCATTACGGTAGCCCAGTTGGTGGAAACGGTGCATTTTACCGTAGCAGCCATCGAGCGTATCGGGAAATTGGCCGAACAGGGTATTCGGGAAGAAGATCGCAGCTATAAGATAAAAGCAGGACAGGGAGTGGGAGCAGTGGAGGCCCCGCGGGGCACCCTGTATCATGATTATAGTTATAATAAGGCGGGTGAGATTACCGCAGCCAATTGCATCATTCCCACCGCCCAGAACCTGGCCAATATAGAGTTTGATATGCGGGCTATACTGCCTGAAATATGGGATAAGCCGCGGGAGGAGATTACCCTGACGCTGGAAATGTTGGTGCGGGCCTATGATCCCTGTATCTCATGCTCCACCCATATGCTGGAAGTGGAGTTTGAATAATAGCAGCATAAGGTATATACTTGGATTTAAGGAGTAATTGACATGGCGCAAGCAGCTTATATTTTAATCGTAGAGGATGATGCCGATATATTGGAGGCCATGAGGATCATTCTGGAAGATGGCGGCTATGAGGTTGCGTGGGCCATGGATAGTGGTGAGGCCCGGCAACTGATGAAGCGGCGGCGGCCTGATCTTATGATCCTGGATGTAATGATGAGGTCCCCGGATGAGGGGTTCCAGTTTGCCTACCAGTTAAAAAATGATCCTCAATATGAAAATATTCCCATTCTGATTGTTACCTCAATTGCCCAGAAAACCGGTTTTAGTTTCTCCCCGGAAACTGACGGTGATTTCTTACCAGTAGAAGGCTTTATTGAAAAACCCGTTAATCCCCAACAATTATTAAACAATATCAAACAATTATTGTCGAAAGCAAACAATTAACCACTTGATTACTGGGGATGCGGCAGCCGGTACCTGGGGTTTGGTTTGTGCAGATATAGTAGAATTATATAATCGAATTTACCGAAACCTGAGTCCCCCGCTCTTGACCGTCGGGTCAACAGGGGGCGTATCAGCGGTAATGGTCAGTTATAATTAATCCGGCCCGTGACTGGTTTGTGTTTAGCCGGTATAAATTACAGTAACATAACCCCGTTACTATTTTGCTATAAAGCATATGGGTAAGATTCAACCAAAAGAAGTATATGAAGAAGGAACTGATCTCCTTCAAAATATGCACTGGCTGATTGGATTGCGCTGGCTGTTTGTGGCGGCAATAATTGTCACTGTACTGTTTTGTAAATATTTTTTGACGCTGGGGGCGGCCTATTTTCAAATCGGTATATTGACCGCGGTATTGCTGGCCTATAATATAAGCTTTGCGGTTGGCGGGCGGTTTTTTTATCGTCAGCCACAACTGAGTTCTAAGCAGATTGATTTGGTCAGGGGCAGCCTGTTTACTCAGATTACGCTGGATCTGATAATACTTACCCTGATGATTCATTATACCGGCGGCGGGGAAAACCCGCTGCTTTTTTTCTATATATTTCATGTGACCATTGCCGGCATTATGTTTCCCCGCCGGACGGCTTATTTATTCAGCTTGTTGGCAGTGGTTTTGCTGGGTTTTTTATTGGGGTCGGAATATTTTGGGGTAATTTCTCATTATCACCTTAAGGGTTTTTTACCGGTGGAGCTATATCGGGAAGGAACATATATCCTGGGGCTGGGGGTGACATTGACCCTTACCCTAATGACTTCGGTATACTTGGCTACCACTATAATGACCCGCTTGCACCGGCGGGAATTGGAATTGGAACAAGCTCGCCAAACCCTGCTGGAAGAGAGTCGAAGTTGTGAAATATCTTTAGCCCAGTTGGATCGATTGCATAAAGAAAAATCGGATTTCATGCGCAAAGTGGCTCATGAATTACGGGCGCCCCTGGCGGCTATCAAGAGTTGCCTACAGGTGGCCCGTGAATATTATGCCGATGAGTTAACCGGCAAACCCCGGGAAATGATCGAGCGGGCTGAACGTCGCTCGGATGGATTAATGGCGCTGGTAAAGGATTTACTGAATCTATCCCAGGCAACCGAATTTTCGCCGGCTACTAACTTTCAACCGCTACAGATAGATAAACTATTGTCAACGGTAATAGAATTCTGCCGCCCGATAGCCCAGGAGCAAGGCATACAAATTGTGGCACAACTGGAAACAACGGTTGAGGTTATGGCTGACCCGCAGGGGCTGGAGGAAGTGTTTACCAATCTACTTTCCAATGCAATTAAGTATTCCCCTGAAAAAACAGAAGTGACCGTCAGCCTGAAGGTGGATGATGAACGGGCCTGTATTTATTTTACCGACCAGGGAATCGGCATTGATCCGGAAGATATGCCGTTATTATTTACCGAATTCTTTCGCGCCAAGAATGCCAAAGCTTTACATGTAGAGGGTACCGGTTTAGGGCTGGCCCTGAGTAAGCGCATTGTGGAAGCTCATGGGGGAGAAATCAGCGTGGAGTCTACTCTGGGTGAGGGAAGCAGCTTTAAGCTCCAGCTTCCACTTAAGCCGGCCTGAACTAAGCAGGCAACACAGCATAAATATTTTTATATATTGCATTGGTAGCCGCCGGCTTTAGCCTGCGCAGCATAACGCACCCTGAAGGGTGCGGCTACCAGGCTTTATGTCAACAAATGGAGATTAACCGGATGAAATCAAAGGTATATTTTATTGATTTAAGAGCTAAACAAAAGCAGAATCTATTTTCCAAATTAGAGCAATTATTAAATATTAGCGGAATTAAAAACCTGATAGCCAGACAAGCCCTGGTAGCGTTGAAACTGCACTTCGGGGAGGACGGTAACTTAAGCTATATTCACCCGCGGCTGGTGCGCTGCGTGGTGGATTTGGTTAAATCCTGCGGCGGGCTGCCCTTTCTTACCGATACCAATAGTTTATATGTAGGCAGCCGGTCAAATGCGGTACATCATATGCACACCGCCCACAAGAACGGTTTTGGGCTAAGTATGCAGGGCGCCCCGGTGATTATTGCCGACGGCCTGCGGGGGGCGGATTCCATTGCGATAGAGATAAATCAGCAGCATTTCAAAACCGTGGACTTGGCTCAACAGGTATGCCAGGCGGATGCAATGTTGGCCTTAACTCATTTTAAGGCGCATGAGCTGACCGGTATTGGCGGGGCGCTCAAGAATATCGGTATGGGCCTTGCCGCAAGAGCAGGCAAGTTGAGCATACACTCTACGGTGAATCCCTATATCGCCAAAACATGTATCGCCTGCGGTAGCTGTATAGCCTATTGCCCGGCCGGCGCTATTTCGCTGACCGGCCCTGAAGGGCGGGCTTCCATTGAGGAAGCGCGCTGTATCGGCTGCGGGCAGTGCCTGATTAGCTGCCCGGAGCATCAAATTCATATTCGCTGGGATGAGTCGGTGCAGAATGTACAACAGAAAATTGTCGAATATGCCTATGGCCTGCTTAAAGTAAAGGGACTAAACTCCCTGTTTGTAAACTTCATTACCAACGTGACTCCCGAATGTGACTGCTACGGGCACTCCGATGCCGCAATTGTGCCGGATATCGGCATTGTGGCCTCATCCGATCCGGTGGCTATAGATCAAGCCTCAGCCGACCTGGTAAATAAAGCCCCGGGTTTAAGGGATACCGCCCTAAAGGGCGCCTATAGAGCGGGCGGCGATAAATTCCGCTCGCTGTATTCGCATATTGACTGGAGGATTCAATTGGAATATGCTGAGAAAATCGGCTTAGGTAGCCGAAAGTACGAGATAATAAAGGTACTAAAGGAGACATAATCCCGGGGACAAGTCCCCCCCTTAATAAATCAGCTACTTTTACTCCCGGCAGACGGGTATCATTGATCTGGCATCCCAAACGCCCCAAACTTCAACCGCAGCCTCAGCTTCTTTGTATTCGTAATATATTTTGTAGTGTTTCCAGACCAGGAAGCGTAGGTTGGGGTATGTTTTCCGGAAAGCGGTTTTGCCGATTTTTGGATACAAGGCAATATTTTCTAGCTGTGCTAAAAGCCCTTTTGCAAATTCATAAGCTGCGGCGGGGGATTCCTGTTCAATATATTCCTTGATATGTTTAACCCGTTCAACGGCCTCAGGTGACCAGCGGATTTTATTCACTTAAGCAGCCCTTGTTTTACCGTTTCATGCTCAAGGTGTTGTCCCTGGTCAAATTGTTCTTTGCTGCGCTCCAGCATCAGTTTGATTAAAAATTCCTCGATCAGCTCATCTTCATGCCTGTCATCCGGCAAGGTATTGATAATAGTAAGCATTTTTTCCTTCGTTGATAACATGAATTATCACCTCTTCTCTGCTAATGTAATTATATACTAACAAGCGGCCGGCTGCTTGTCAATTGTCGGTGCGCTGGAAACCGCTACCGGGCTGTGTTATAATCTCCGGGATTGCTATAAAAGGACATCAAATGTGCGGAATTTGCGGGTTTACAGGCTTTAAGGATGAGGCGCTGCTACGGGATATGACCGATATCTTGAAGCATCGCGGGCCGGATGATAGCGGGGCTTATCAGGATGCCGGCATCTCGCTGGGGCATTGCCGCTTGAGTATCATCGATCTTCACACCGGGCATCAACCCATACATAATGAGGATCAAAGCCTGTGGGTGGTCTATAACGGCGAGATTTATAATTTCCCTGAGCTAAAAAAGGATTTATTAAATAAAGGGCATAAGTTCTATACCGCCTCAGATACCGAAGTGCTGGTGCATTTATATGAGGAGTACGGCGACAAGCTGGCCGATAAGCTAAACGGTATATTTGCCTTTGCGCTGTGGGATAAGCGCAATAAAAAGCTATTGTTAGTCAGAGATCAACTGGGGGTTAAGCCATTATATTATTACTTTAATAACGGCATTTTGCTGTTTTCATCCGAGCTTAAGGCCTTATTGTTAGCTACTCAGATAAAGCGCCAACTGGATTTCCAATCGTTACACTACTTTTTAAACCTGCGTTTTCTGCCGGGTGAGGGCACCTTATTTTCCGGCATAAAAAAACTGCCCCCCGCCAGCATATTAAGCTACCAGCATCAAACTTTTAATATACAAAAATACTGGCGGCTTACTCCCCGGATACAAAGTAACCGCCGGCTGGAGGATTATCAGGAAGGCATTGTGCATCATCTGAAACAGGCTATAAAGCGCCAGTTGATAAGCGATGTGCCGCTGGGAGTGTTTCTTTCGGGCGGCATGGATTCTTCCTCGATTGTGGCGCTGATGAGCCAGGTGACAAGTGCGCCCATCAACACCTTCTGCATGGCCTTCGGCGAGCCTACCGATGAGCTTACCGATGCTAAGCTTATTGCCAGGCAGTTTAATACCCGGCATCATGAGCTAAGCATTGAACCCGACCCCTTAAAATATCTGCCGCAGGTCATCTGGCATGCCGAGGAACCCAAGGTGAACCTGCTGCAGGGGTATCTTATTTCCCGGTTTGCCGCTCAACATGTAAAGGTGGCGCTGGGTGGTTTGGGCGGGGATGAGCTGTTTGCCGGTTATACCAGCAATCAATTCATTTACCCCAGCCAGACGCTGCAGCGGCTGCTGCCGCAAATTATCACCCGGCAGGTGCTCTCCCGCTTGAGTTCCCTTATTTTCAAGCTACAGGATAAATCAGGGCTACTGCAATATGATGAATACCGTCGCGGATTACAGATGCTGCTTTCCCTGGGGGATAAGGCCCGCTATTATCTCATCCTGCGTAATGTGTGGGATTATGAAGCGGCGAATTATAAGCATATATATGCCGACGGCTTACCAATAGTAAATCAGGTAAAAGAACTATACGCTCCCTATTTTGCGGATGCCTCAGCTAATTTCCTAGAGCAGACGTTATTGGCCGAGCTTCATACCAAACTGGTGGATGATTTCCTGCTGAACGAAGACCGCATGTCGATGGCTAACTCATTAGAGGTAAGGGTGCCGTTTCTGGACCGGGATTTAGTGGAGTACGCCTTTAATATCCCAGGCAACCTGAAGATAAAGGGCAACCGCCCCAAGTACATATTTAAAGCCGCCATGACCCCGCATCTGCCAAAAGCGACATTAAATAAAAAAAAATGGGGTTTCGCCATTAATCCCTATTTTCAATTTAAGAAGGATTTAAAATATACCGCAGAGAGAATCCTCACCCCCAGGCGAGTAAAAGAACGGGGATTATTCAACTATGCTTATATAAAACAAATCCTGGATTACCCAGCCCATCCCCGTATGCGCTGGCACTATATGCTGCTGTGGATGCTGGTGGGCTTTGAAATCTGGCACCAGATGTTTATTGACGGCGGGGGAAGCCCCCCCGGGGGGAGCCCCCCCGATTTTGATATTGAGAGTTATTATGAGTGAATCTAAGAAAATTGATAAGGAAGTTTTTGGTGAAAAGCTAAAGAATAAAAGAGAAGAAGCTTTGGCAATGTTGAAGAATGACAAGGGAAATTATTTTGATGAAGTCCAGATAGGAAATATAAAGTACAAGATATTTGAAAATGCACCTGATGAACTCTTTACAAATGAAACTTCAGAATTATTGCCTGAAGATCCAAGTAAACCAATACCTGGCGTAAGACATCATTATCCTGCGATTATTATAGAAAGCATAAATTTTTCTTCAAGAGAAATTAAAAGAACGGATTTCTATTTTTGGTGTTTTCTTGGTAGAGTAAATTTTAAAGATGCTGAGTTTGCTGGTAAAGTACGGTTTGATCGTGCAACATTTTGTGGTGAAGTAAATTTTTCAGGAACTGAGTTTAGTCAAGGGGTGTATTTCCAACATGCTGAATTCACTGCCTTTGCAAACTTTAGAGGCACATCTTTTCATGGTGATGCAATCTTTGAACGGGTTTCCTCTGGCCCTGACAGTAAAATGGATTTTATGAGTGCCAGGTTTGAAAAGAAGGCAAACTTTGAAAAATCCCAGTTTTCCGGCGATATGATCTTTGATAAGGCAACATTTTATGAAACGACATATTTCGGTAATAAAACAACCTATGAGAAAGTTTTGTCATTTAAAAAAGCTATCTTTAAAGAACGCTGTGATCTTGAAGTTGAAAATTTTGGAGATTTTGTAGGCTTTAGGGGTACAGAGTTCAGAGGGTCACTATTCATAGATGGAGCCAAGTTATGTGAGAACGAGGACAAATTATCCTTTCCAAGCAAGTTGATTGTTAAAGAAGATGGGAAGGAAAATAAAAAAGAATCAAAAAAAAATATTCTTGCAGTAAAACAAATGTTCAATAAAATCCCATCCTATGATGATGAAGACCATTTCTACTACTGGTATAAGGTTTATGAACGGGAGTCCAAATATAAGGATGATGATGGGAATTGGAAAAATAAAAACATTATCAATCACTTAATATATTGGCTTTGGCATATAGGGTTTCTTGATAAAATAACCGGCTATTTCACAAAGCCCTGGAGAGTATTTACTGCTATTCCAGGAACCATTTTTTTGTTTTGTCTTCTTTATCGCCTACCTTGGTGTTCAATTAACGGCCCCAACGAAACAACTTTATGGGAAAACCTTACATTTTCCCTTAAATCAACAGATAATATTATCCTGTTTCTTGAACACTTATTAAAGACCTTATATTTCAGCGCAATAACTTTTGCAACTATTGGATATGGGGATTTTCATCCGGTTGGTTTTTTGACTATGTTCCTTGCTGCTGTGGAAGGGATAATTGGAGTTTTACTCATAGCCACGTTTCTGGTAACCCTAACCAAGAAAGTGTTATGGTGAGCTTGCTTACTTTGTGATCTTTGTGCTCTTTGTGGTTAAATGACGTGAGTCCGATATAAGGACTCATTGATTTTATATGTAGGGGCGGGGCTTGTCCCCGCCCGTAAATAAGCGGGAGGGGATTAACCCCTCCCCTACAAAAAAACCTACATCCGGGAGGCCACCAGGGCCTCCCCTACAATGGATTCAGGTATTACTAGATGAACATTCTCATCGCCTGCGGGTTAAGCAATTCAAAGCTGCATTCCAAATTAGCCCCCTTAATCGCTTCTACCAGGGTAGATAAAATCTATATTGTGCGTAAGGAAAGGATAGCCGGGGATAAAATAGTCTGTTTCTGCCCGCCGGGATTTTTTAAGCTAAATATTGTATTTACTGAAGCATACCGGATTTTCATGCTGGTTTACTTATGCTTAATGCTAAAAATTGACCTGTTGATCGGAATTTATCTGTTTCCGCATGGGGTTTATACTGTTATTTTGGGAAAAGCTTTTCGTAAAAAAAGCATCTTGATGCCCCTGGGAACTGATTTATTCTGGAATATCGCTGATTCAAGGTTTGAAAAAATATGGCTGTGGCTGCTGGGGCTGGCCGATTTTATCGGCGTCAGGGGCGACAACTCCAAAGCATATTTAATAAAAAGGGGACTTGTCCCTCAGGGGCTGGCCCCTCAAAAAATATTTATACCGCCCAATGTATTTGATTTTGATGAGTTTCCAGCCAAAAAACAGGCTGTCAAGTATCAAATAATAACTGTAGGCTCACTGGTAGCCGATAAAAGAATGGACATCCTGCTGCGGGCGGTAGCTCAGGTGAAGCAGAACATAAAGCATATAAAAGTGGCTGTTATCGGCAGTGGTAAGCTGGAAAGTAGATTAAAAAACCTGGCCGGTCAATTAGGGTTAACCGATAATGTAGATTTCCCGGGGGCTGTAAGTAATGTACGGGACTATCTTAACGCATCCCAGGTCTTTGTACTGACCTCCCGTACCGAGGGCTTGCCGATGGCTATGGTTGAGGCGTTAAGCTGTGGCTTGCCGGTAGTGGTGGCTGAGGTAGGCGATATTAATACCGTGGCTAAAAACGGGATTAATGCTTTACTGGTAAGTAGCTTTACTCCAGAGGCTTTTGCCCGGGCGATTGAGAAGTTACTGACCGATGAGCAGCTTTATAGTCGCCTGGCCCAAAATGCGCTAACGATCAGGCAGGATTATAAACAGGAATACTCTTTAGAAAATGCCTTAAAGGTTTGGGATGGGATTTTAGACCAGGTATGACAAAATTAAGCTGATCAGCTTCTTTACAGTCTATCCTTCATGACATCTACAAAACTATCTACCAACAGCGGATCAAATTGCTTGCCGGCCAGGTTTTTGATCTCAGTTACAGCTTCCCGGGAGGTTTTGCCTTTACGGTAGGGCCGGTCTGAAACCATGGCATCATAAGCATCGGCAATGAACAGGATTCCCAGGCTGTTTGAATCATATTCGTCCAGGTTTTTCGCTTGTTCGCCATAGCCGCTGTTGTCATAATATTTATGATGCGCCAGGATAATGGTCACCGCATCTTTGAATAAGCGTTGGAAGGGTTTCAAAAACTCCCCGCTTTTTTCCACATGGGTTCTCATCTCATTAATTTCCTCATCCGAAAGCTTGGCTGCTTTTAAAATAACATCGGTACTTATATCTACCTTACCGATATCATGCAACAGGGCGGCTACCCGAATAGTTTCAGTTTGTCTTTCAGGAAGCTGCATTCCAACAGCCATTTCAGTGGCCAACTCGGCTACCCGGTACGAATGACCGTTGGTATACTTGTCCGACGAATCTATAAACTTGGCCAGAATCTCCAGAACGCCCTCATAGGTATTCTTAAGCTCCGCATTTTGTCGCTTATTCTTATCATAGAGACCGCCTACCACCGCACTGGTTAAAATCAGAAAACCGCCCCACAAACCTAAGTCACAAACCAAATTAAGCAAATTTGTTCCTTCAAGGTATGTGTCGGGGGACATCACTACAAAGTAGGTAACCAGCGCTACCGAAAAGATGGCCACCGAAATACCGGCTCTTTGCCCCAATATATATCCAGCCACCAACACCGGCAAGAAATAAATATCCAGGAACATCAATTTGTTTATTATAAAGAAATGAGTTAATACGGTTAGGAATATAAGTATGCCTACCAGTATTTTTTCAAAATTAACATAGAAAAATTTCTTGAATGTATCGATGGCGGGTTTATCTATAAAGGTCACATTTTGCAAAACAAGGAAATTTTCTTTAATCGGGGGCATTTTTTCCTCCTCTACTAATTAAACTTGAGTTATATAAACCAGCTTGTGTATAATAGTCATAATTAGTAAGCCAATATAGGAAAATTGCTACTAACAAAAATTAATTACGTTAATCGAATTATGCAACTTTCAAGCCAAGCAATCGCCGGGTTTTGTTTAAGCTTTATTTAATGTTTATTTTTTTGGCGCTTATGGGTGTTGCCATATGTGTTTCCTGGGAATATGTTCAGTTAGAAATTAGGTTTTGGCCGAAATTTTCTAAAAAAGAGTAAGCTGCTCGGTTAGTTTTCGGGTGTTTGTACCCAAAAACGTAAGCCGATATTGCATTGTTCGTTAACAGGGTGTATTTATTGAATTATGCTATTTATGCGCACCCTTTGGTTAAATATAATTTGCCCTTAATAACACCCGAATTTTTCAGGTTAAATAGGTCACTCTAAAGCTTGTTTTAATCCACTCAAAACACAACGTCTTAAGTCTATGCTTCGGATAAGGTATCGTATTTTTGTTTTAGTTATACTGTCATTTTATTTGGCGGGCTGTGCGGGTTACCGTTCGCGGACTAGAACGGCTCGAAAGTATTTTAATCGGGGGGATTTTTCTGCGGCTGCGGCTGAATATGAAAAGTACGTTGAGCGGGCGGGTAATGATCAGTTGCTGGCCTTACTGAATACGGGTATTTCCTACCACTATGCCGGCCAATATCAAAAAAGCATCAAATATTTCTTGAAGGCGGATAAATTTGCCGAAAAAGTAAACTATCTGAGTATAAGTCGACAGACCGCCAGCCTGTTAGCCACGGATTATATTTTAAATTACAAGGGTGAAGATTTTGAGAAGGTATTAATCAATACTTACCTGGCTATAGACTATCTTATGCTGGGCGATTTAGAGAATGCCCTGGTAGAGGCCAAGCGGGTCAACCAAAAGCTGCAAAAATACAGCCGGGCCTGCAACTGTGACTATGAATTAAATCCTTTTTCAATATATTTATCTGGTATAATGTATGAAATTAACGGCCAGCCGGATGAGGCCTATATAGACTATAAGAAAGTATATCAACTGCTGCCGGAATTCCCTCTGTTGGCGATGGATCTCCAACGCACTTCCGGTAAGGCTGGGATTGACTCACCAGGACAAAACTGGCGGGCTAGCTTTGGCAAGGGCGCTTATGCTAACTTACCAGCGGGGAAATATGGTGAATTAATTGTTTTCTTTGAATGTGGTTTTTCTCCGGAGAAGCATCAGGAAACCCGGATGGTGGCCATTCCGGTCTATCATAAACGCCGCAACCGCATCTCATATGCTGAGGTGTATGTAGATGGAAAGTATTATGACCGCACCTACATTTTAGATGATATTGAGGCTACCGCTATCCGCCAGCTAAAGGAGAAGATGCTCAGAATCCTGGCAAAGCAGGGAATAATTAGCGCAGGTAAGGTTGCAATTGCCCATCAGATAGGCCGGGAAACCAAAATACCGATAGCTGAAAACCTGGCGTTAATGTTTTTCTATGCTACCAATAAAGCTGATACCAGAAGCTGGCTCAGCCTGCCGCAAAATATACAGCTGGCCCGAATTCCCTTGAAGCCGGGAGTACATAATATAACCTTAAAGTTATATGATCATCATAATAGCTTGGTAAAATCGATAAATTTTGATAAGATAAAGATTGAAAAGAGGGGTAAACATTTTATAACCTATCGTACGGTAGAATAAAAAAGGGGGGGCATATGTTACGGCGCTGCTTATTGGGTTTATGTTTATTGGTGCTATGGGGTTGTGGTGCCACTGCTGGAACGGTGGCTAGATTAGACACCAGAACCGGTGAGAAGCAGATCACTCCCTTCAGCGCTCAATTTGCCGGCAAGATTAAGGTAGTGGATATTATCTACCGCAAAACAGGCAATCTTATAGAAGCCCAGGTGCAACTGGCCAATCAGTCAAGTAAGTCCCTGGTGCTGGAATTAAAAGGTAAATGGTATGATGCCCAGGATTTTGAGGTTGATGATCCCAAGGAATTATGGCGGCACATAATCATAAACGGTAAAGAGACCAAGGCGGTAAAGCTGGTGTCTCCCCGCAAAGATGCGGTAAAGCTGGAAGTACTTACCCGCGAGGGAAAACTCGAGGGCAATTATTAAGCTATTGGCGGAAGTTAGCTTTCTTCTGCACAAGGCTTAAGCTAATGCTAACCACAGGAGGTCTGGTAATGATAAAAAAAGTGAGTAAACTAATGGGGTTGGGAGTAGCCTGTCTTATTTGTGCCTGTAGTACCACCACCACTGTATTGGATGTAGACAACCCCATGTATATGAGTGAAGATTTTGGGTATACAGACCTTAAAACGGCTACCGAAAAGATGATCTCATCTATACTTACCAATCCGCCGATTTCCGAACGCAATGACCGGCCGGTAGTAATTGCCTATGGCATTACCAACCGGACTGATGAGCATATCGATACCCAGGCGATTACTGAAAAAATTCAAACCGGTTTAACCCGTTCGGGCAAACTACGATTTATAAATAAAGAAGCCCGGGACAAGATCCAAAAAGAGATCGGTTATCAGCAGGGAGGCATGATCAATCCCGAGACCAGAACCAAACTAGGCAAGCAAATTGGCGCAGAATATATGCTCACCGGTTCCATTACCTCCATTACCACAGAAGAAGGGAAGGGGATAAGGCTCAAGGAAAAGCGGGTTAAGTATTATAAGGTAGCCCTGGAGTTAACCGATCTGAATACCAATATCATTGAGTGGTCGGATGAACAGGAATTTGCCCGCAAGGTATCTGAACCGCTTATCGGTTGGTAGTGAACTTGGATTCCAAGGCAGAACAGCCGGGAGAAAAACTTATGCGTAAATATGCTTATTATGGCATTATCTTTATTGTCGGTTGGTGCCTTTGGGGTTGTGCAGGACCCAATATTTACCATAATTTTAAAGACCAGTTGGATGAAGAGGTAACTTTTTCCCAAGTGCTTAAGGATCCGAAAAGCTATAAGGGAAAAATAATATATTGGGGGGGAACTATTATAAGTACGCTCAATATGGAAATAGGTACGCAAATCGAAGTATTGCAAAAACCGCTGGATAGTAGAAAGAATCCCCGTAAGACCGATCAATCGGAGGGACGGTTTCTGATCAGGTATCCAAGGTATCTGGATCCCGCCATTTATGCCCCTCGGCGCGACCTTGTGGTAGTAGGGAAAATCGCCGGTGCTGAGAAAAAACCATTGGGGGAAATAGAATACAATTACCCCTTAATCTCAGCTAAAGAGGTAGAACTTATTAAACAAGCTCCCAGCAAGACTCAAACCAGCTTCGGTTTTGGTTTGGGGCTATAAAAACAACCTGGTTTATAGATAAGAAAGGGCAAGCCGTACCGGCAGGCCCTAAAATTCCTGCTAATCACTTATTGAATCCAAATTGCCATTAGGCAAAGCTTTGAATAAGCTTGTCCCGGCAATAAAAGATTTCAAATGCCTGGATGTTTTCTTCCAGATACTTGACCAGTTTAACCTGGTTTTCCTGAAAAATTAATTTTACCTGTTGGCGATATTTTTCCAATTCTTTGAGCATATTTTTTATGGCTAGCGGCTCAATATGGCTCAATCCGCCAAAATCCAACACCAGCGGTTTTGAATTCCTTTCCAGGAAATGAATTAAGCTTTTGTTGATCTTTTCAGCCGACAGCTTGTCCAGATGCCCCCTACAGACTACCAACTGGGCTTGTATCTTTTCCATCTCCTGAACGCTGATTTTGAGAATATTATCCTTGACGCCCCTTAATTCCCGGCCGACCAGTTCCACCGAAATCCGCTCTTGCGGCGCCATGCGATAGGTTTTCATGCACAGCTTGGGTTGGGAAGCTTTAGCCGGGATCAATTTCTCTTTGGCGCTTTTCAGGGCCAGCTTAGCTGATACATATTTGGAAGCCCAGTGGATACTTGACGAGATGCCGAATTCGGCTTTGATGTTATCCTGTAAAGCAATAATTTTATCTTTGATTTCCTGGTTAGGCGCATATTTGATGGCCGCCGGAATCAGGGCCAGGGCAAAGCGGCAAGAGTGTGCATTGAATTCAGCCCGTTTCTTCAGAGCGGGTGAATCAAAATTTTTAAGTGTTTGGTAACCCTTGAAATTTGTCTCTACCGCCCGGATGACTGAGGGGCCTAACTTATGGAATCCCTTCCTGAAGGCTTCCCGCTGAATTTCCTCCATCCTTTTAGGGCTGATATGTGGATGCTTCATGGTAAAATGGAAGCCATCGAAGTCCTTCCAGGGCAGGTTCAAAATACGCCCGTCGCGCGCAGCCTTTTTAAACAGCGGAGTTCCCGGCAGCGGGGTGTAGAGCATGAACTGATTGAAGGTGGATTCCATGGACAACATGTAATCAATGTCCTGCCGGAGACTCTCTTCGGTATGAAAATCATAGCCCAGTACCATAGAAGCAATAGTCAGAATGCCGTGGTCGTGCAAGGAACCGATTAAGTGCTTTAAATCGATACCTTTAAGCTTTTTATAGTTTTTCCTGGGGGATTCCACTCCCAGCCAGACACACTCCAGTCCCATGGCAGCCAATTCTTTAAAATCATACTGCATAATAGAGTCGGCCGCCCCAAAACAGGCAAACAGCACCGGATTTTCCAATTCCCGCTTAGTATAGCCGGCCAACTCATCAACCCGTTTTTTATCCAGCAGGAAATCTTCTTCAATAATAAGGTAGTCCCTGGTCCTGGTACGTTTTTTTAACGGCAATTCCTGGGCCTGATCCATCATAACATCGAAAATTTCCTTGCCGGTTCTAAGCATCGGCAGGTGTTTGCAATCAAAATAGTGAGAAGTTAGACAAAAGTCGCATCCCCGGGGACAACCCAGCCCGGCCACAATCAAACCAGCCATACCCAACTGGATTCCCATGGTTTCAGCCGCCGGGTTAAATACCCGCGGGTGCTTCAATGGCCGGGCCTGTGGTTCGCCCAGCAATTTTCTCATAAACTGAACCCCTTCACCATGACAGACATAGTCCGCTATTTTTTCCACCCCGGCCACCGCAGTTCCATAACCCCCGACAATGGTTTTTGAGTTAGGGGCTATTTCCCTGGTCAACTCACACATTTTTCTGGCTTTGTCAAAGGTGGTGGGGGAAAAATTAATGCCCACATAGTCGTAGCCTTTTTTTAAGTGTTTTTCAAATTCGGCCAGACTGGGATTCTCCAATACTACAGTAGGAATCTGCAAATTCTCGGCGAGAAAATGCAGCCCCAGATTGGGATTAGCCCCCCGAATGCTGAAAATTCCCTGGGCGCTGGTAAGGTTGGTGTGATAAAATTCGGCCAGGGTACTGGCATTTCCATATTGGTCATTTATGCCAAATGGTTTAAAAACGGTAGTTAATAATAATTTTTTCATTGAGTCTCCTTGCTGAACCCGTAAAAAGCCAGCAAGCATACACGCCTGCCATTCCCGTTTGCCAGGGAATGACAACTTTTTACGAGACCATCCCTAATACAGCCGATGTTCATCAAAATCAATATATATAAATAAAACCTAAAACTATAATATACCATAATGGGGGTTTTTTACAAGATAAATTTTTCATTCGTCACCCTAAAAAGAAAATGGCTTACGGGAATTTCCAGAAATCGCTTAACTTGAAAGGCTCATCGGGATATAAGGTTTGAGGGAATTTTCAGCTAACACTATCCTTAGATTACCGGCCACAGCTTGCCTACGTCGGGTAAGTCGAACTTTAAGCCACTCAATATATTTACTTGGTATAATGCAAAAAAACAGCTCTTATTCTTTTTTGGTGAGTCGCTTTAGCCCAACATTCACTACACCGGCAGAAATGAGCCTGGTATAAGTGTTTTTCCCAGTCAGGGATTGCTTTATGGCAGCTTTTACAATATAGCGTCGGGGAATTTTTCTCCGGCATCGCTTTCCCCCATCCTTTTTCTGCCTGCTCCTCTAGAATAGCTTTCGAAAAAGCCATCCTCTGTTAAGCGCTTTTTTTAAAAATATACCTAAAAAAATATATTTGTCCAGTATTTATTTCAGGGACGACGTAATTCAAGATAATTTGTAACTCAGGGTAGAGTAGAAGGCTGGACAGACTCCTAGAAATTTCCTGCCCTATTTGCTGTTAACTCCCTTTTAATATTGGACAAAAACAAAGCCTTGCTCACCGTTACTATCCTCAAACAATGGCGGCGGTAGCTGTTGCCTCCAGGATTTAAACCTCCGGGTTTTGGCCACCAGGATCAAGCGGCCAGTTCCCCTGTATTTTATAGCCAACGCCCGGAATTGTTCCGGGTCAAGCAACCGCTGTACTGCATCAGGATAGCTGAGTCCATACTTCAACTCACCCCCTTTTTTAAGCTGGTAAACATCAGTCCGCTTATAAAACCAGCAAACGGCACGAATAATATCTTTATCTGAAACCAGCAGGCTGTCCGGCTGAATCCTGGACGACTGTCGCCGCAGAAACTCACCAGGGGCTTTCTTTATTTTTACCCGATCGGGCACCAGAAAATGGCCGCTGAACATAAAAAGCAGCGGCGCCGCGCAATATAGTGTCAATTTCCGCCGCCAATCCGGCGTCCGGAGGGCGGCCAGCAATAAACCTACCCACAAAAGCAGCCCGCCGACGGCGGTAATCCACTTCCAGTTTTCCGCCGCCCCGTAAGCCCTGATTCCCGGAAAATTCGTCAGTTGGCTTATCAGTAGAGCAAGGGTAGCCAGCGCCATCAACCAGGCCATAAACTGCGCCGCCCTGGTAAAAACTTGTCTCTTGCCCTCTTTCAGGTAGCCCGGCAGACCGAAACTTATGAGCATAGCCAGCGCCGGAAAGCAGGGCAGAATATAGGTGCCCAACTTGCCGGAAGAAGCGGAAAAGAATAAAAAAGGGAATAGAAACCAACAAATAGTAAAGCGTGTTAAAGTGGATTTGGTATATGCTTGCTTTAAGCGGGGAATCACGGCCGGTGAAAAAATAATCCAGGGCAGCGCCCCGCCGGCTAATACCGGGACATAGTACCAGAAAGGGGCCGCATGCTGGGCGTTATGGGCCATAAAGCGGCGGATATGCTCCTCCCAGAAGAAATAGCGCCAGAAATCCGGTTCCCGCGAGGCTATCATCAATCCCCACGGCAGGCACACTGCCACCGCTATCAGCGCCGGCAGCCAAAGCAGGGATGGCAGTTCCTTAAGC
Source organism: bacterium (assembly GCA_024277675.1). Taxonomy (GTDB): domain Bacteria; phylum SZUA-182; class SZUA-182; order SZUA-191; family JAJRXT01; genus JAJRUS01. The sequence goes on from JAJRUS010000007.1 coordinate 57,468, forward strand.
CTTCGTTCCCATAGCATAAACGGCACTACCACCACCAGCGGTACGGCGAAGGCGATAAAGCCCTTGGTAAGGAAGGCCAGGCCGCAACTGACCCCGCACAGGGCCAAAAGCAACACTTTTTGCCGGCGTTTTTGCGCCATATAAGCCCCGAAAAAGGCCGCCAGCATACCGGCGATGAACAGCGAAAGCAAGCTGTCCAGCACGCTGAAAGTCCCCACCCCAAACACCAATGGAAACGTCAGAAATACCGCTACGGCGAGGATGGCGGCGCTGCACTCAGTCTCGAAGCGCCGCACCAGGCATAAAACAATAAGCGCGGTGAAACCTACGGCCAGCGCCGACGGCAGCCGGGCGGCAAAGGCATTCTGACCGAACAGCAGCATTGATATGGCATTCAACCAGTAGCCCAGCGCCGGTTTTTCAAAATAACGCAGTCCGTTGAGGCGGGGCGCTACCCAATTACCGGAGACAATCATCTCGCGCGGGATTTCAGCATAACGGGATTCGTCGGGGATAATTATCGGCCTTGCCCCCAGGGGCAGAATATAAAGCAACATGAAAAGCCCGACAACGGCCAGCAGGGGTTTCTTCATCAAATAATCCATCATACGGGCTGCCTTTGGGCCTGGTGTGAAACCCACCCCTCCCGCCCAACTACCGGCCCGGGGACAATCGCCGCCCGGCCGATTGACGGCCGGTCGTCAAGCAGCGCTCCCAGGGGAACCAGGGATATACTTCCTGCTTTAGCCAGCCGGATAAAATCCTCAAACATGCCGAGACAAAAAATCCCCTCAACCTCGGCATGGATGGTAAGCACATTCAGTGCGTCCGGTTTCAACAGGGATAGAAGATGCTCGTTATAATCTTCCGGCAAAACTCCCTTGCGCCCGACTACCTCATCATAGGTGGGTAATGTCACCGGAATTTGTGGTTGAGACAAAGGCTCTCCTCCCACCAGGGGATAGAAAATGGTTTTTCCCCGGCAGTCGCTGTTGTAACTAAAGGGGAAGCGCAGTTTTTCTTCCAACACCAGCTTATTGCACTTCCAGGCCGGGGCTGCCGAGCAAACAGGCGGTCGGCCGATAATCTGGGTCAGCAGGTCAAAAGCTTGCTGCAAGCAGCGCCTTAGTTCCTCCCGGCCGAGCTTATCAATATGCGCTTGCCAAGCGTAGTGATCCCAGGCATGTAGTCCTATCTCGTGCCCGTCCCGGGCGGCCGAGTGGATTTCAGCCGCCGCTTTTTCACCGATAACCGGCCCCGGCCGGAAGATTCCCATGAGCAGGATATCCCAGCCGTAGAGACTGGCGGCCCTGGTGCGCAGCATCTTAATCAGAAAGCCGGGACGTAGGAGCCGTTTAAGGTGCCGGCCCATATTATCCGGCCCCACCGAGAAGAAGAAGGAAGCCGGAATGGAATATCGGGCCAACAGCCGGCACAGATTGGGCACCCCAACCTTGGTACCCCTGAGAGTATCCACATCAATGCGTAAGCCGATAGTCATTCATTACCCCTGGGAGCCTGTCGAACTTGCGGCTTCCCGCAGGAAAAAGTCCAGGGTTTCTTCAACCGACCGCGCAAGCCCTATCTCCGGCATCCACTGTAAAATCCGCCGGGCCTTCCTGATGCTTGGTTTCCTGTATTGCACATCCTCATAACCGGCGCCATAATATGAACTACTCTCCACCTGGCGAATACCGGCGAAGGGCGGAAATTCGGGACGCAGGGGGTGCCGCTGGAACTTCTCCACCAGCAACTCGGCCAGTTCCCTGATACTCAACTCATTATCTGGATTGCCGATATTGATGATCTGACCGTCACAGCGATCATGCTTATTTTCAATAATCCGGTAGAGGCATTCAATGCCGTCTTTCACGTCGGTAAAGCAGCGTTTTTGATTTCCACTATCCACCAGCTTGATGGGGGCGCCTTCCACCAGATTCAGGATCAGTTGGGTGATCGCCCTTGAGCTGCCGATACGGGCGGAGGTCAGGCTGTCCAGCCGGGGGCCGATCCAGTTGAAGGGGCGAAACAGGGTAAACCGCAAACCATGGGTAGCGCCGTAGGCCCAGATGACCCTATCCAGCAATTGCTTGCTGCAAGCGTAGATCCAGCGCTGGTTGCGGATCGGCCCCAATACCAGTTTGGAGCGGTCCTCGTCAAACTCCGGATCATCGCTCATACCGTAAACCTCAGAAGTGGAAGGGAAAATTAATCGCTTGCCGTACTTGACGCAATAACGGACAATGCGCAGGTTCTCCTCAAAGTCGAGTTCAAACACCCGCAACGGATTACGAACATACTGAGCGGGGGTGGCAATGGCTACCAGCGGAATGACGATATCGCATTTGCGCACGTGATACTCTATCCACTCCCGGTGAATGGAGATGTCTCCCTCAAAGAAGCGAAAACCGGGATGTGCGAAAAGGCGCTGGATGGAGTCCGCCCCCAGATCCATACCATGCACTTCATAATGGCCGCTGTTCAGCAGGCGTTCGCTCAAATGATTCCCGATAAAGCCGTCCACTCCCAGGATAAGCACCTGCTTTTTCCTGGCTTCCTCCAGCACGAGACAGGCGCTTCGGCCAAACCTCATGCCCGGCACCAAACTCAGATCATCAGCCAGTTGGGCGCCGCTCATGAAGATTCCCCCCTCGGACTGGATGGCGTCGACCTGTATCGCCCCCTTCCCACAGGCTACTACCAGCGGGTGAGTAGAGAGAATCTCACCCGGTTTTCCAGGCTTACCGGCAAGCGTACTTACCGCCCAGAAGATACATTTCTGGCGACCTATGTAACTGAAGGCCCCGGGATAGGGCCGGGTTACCGCCCGTACCAGATTCCTTACGGCGGCGGCGTCACAGTGCCAGTCCAGCTCCCCGTCCGCCGGCCGGCGCCGGCCGAAGTATGTGGCCTGAGAGTGTTGCTGATGTATCCGGGGAGCGTTTCCGGCCTTGACCTGCGGCAGACTTTCGTTCAGTAGAGCGGCTGCCGCTTGAGCAGCTTTAAGGTGAAGACTTTGGGCGGTATCCTCAGCGGTTATGGGAATGCTTTTCCGGGCTACAATATCTCCTGCATCCGGTTGAATAGTCATATGGTGCAAACTGACCCCGGTTTCCTGCTCCCCGTTGATCAGTACCCAATTGATCGGGCAGCAGCCCCGGTATCTGGGCAGCAGGGAACCGTGCAGGTTCAGGCAGCCCGAAGGCGGGATATCAAGTATCTCCTGTCCCACCAATTGCCGGTAGTAGAAGGAAAATATAATATCCGGCGCAAGCTGCTTTATCCTTTCCACCCACAGGGGATGATTGATGTCCTCCGGGGCGAAAACCGGTATGCCCGCATTTGAAGCAAGCTCGGCCACCGAGTCAAACCAAATGGTTTCCCGGGGATCATCCCGATGGGTAAAAACCGCAGCTATTTCAAATCCATTTTCCAGTAGGGCCTTGATTCCTGCACAGCCGATCTGATGATAGGCCAATACGATAGCTTTCACGTTGACTTTACCTCATCCGTTAGGTTCCGACACCGATATCTCACCGATAACCCGTTGCACAAAATAGCGCGGCCGGTTTCTTACATCGTGATATATGCGCCCGATATATTCTCCCAACAACCCCATCCCGATAAACTGAGCGCCGATAAAGATGAACAGGATGGCAAACAGGGTAAAAACTCCTCCCACCGCCCAGGCGGCCCCATATACCAGCCGCATGACCAGTAAAAACAAGCCAAAGCCGATCCCCGCCGCCGATATGATTACCCCCAACGTGCTAAGCAGGCGCAGGGGAAAGGTGGTCATGCTGGTCAGTAAATCAAACATCAGGCTGATAAGCCGCAACATGTCATATTTGGACTCACCGTGAATGCGGGTCTCATGGCTTACCTCTATCTCCGTGGTATGCCGGGCAAAAGTGTTGGCCAGCACCGGAATAAAGGTGCTATGTTCGTTACAGGAGAGCATGGCGGCTACGATATGCCGGCGGTAAGCCCGCAACATGCAGCCGTAATCGTGCATCATCACTCCGGTGGATTTCTGTACCGTTTTGTTGATGATGGCCGAGGCCAGCCGGCGAGCTATGGTGTCTTTCCGGTGCGCCCGTATAGTTCCAACCACATCAACACCCTTGTCAATACAATTTACCAAACGGGGAATCTCCTCCGGTGGATTCTGTAAATCAGCATCCAGGGTGACCACAATATCGCCCTTTGATTGTTCAAACCCGGCCATAATCGCTGCATGCTGGCCGTAGTTCCGGTTCAGGAACACCCCGATAATTTCCCCTGGATTTTGTTTGACCGCCGTTTCTATCCTTTCCCCGGAGGCGTCCAGACTGCCGTCATCCACCAGGATGAGCTCGAACGGTCGGCCTGTTTTCCGGCAGGCCCCCAGACAGCGCCGGATAAGCTCGTCCAGGTTGGCGGCCTCGTTGAATACCGGAATCACCACGGAAATTAATTTAGCATCACCCATGTTTCAGCACTTCCTTTATGGTATCCACCACCTCAGTTACATCATCCTCAGTCATTTCCGGGAAAAGGGGCAGCGAACATATCCGCTCCGCATTCCACTCGGTGTTGGGCAATGAACCGGATGGAATATTCATTGACTCCCGGTAATATTTTTGTAAGTGGACGGGGCGAAAATGAAGCCCGGTGCCGATGTTTCTCTGCTTTAAGCCTTCCATAAATTCATCCCGGCCCAGATTTGCTTTGTCGGTATCCAGCCGGACGATGAACAGGTGCCATGAATGTTTCAGCGGATAGGCCGGAACCGACAAGGGCAGTATTTCCTCAACCCCCGCCAGCAGCTTTCGGTAATGCAGGGCCAGGCGGGTTCGTTTGGCGTTAAACTCTTCAATCCGGGCCAGTTGCCGCAGGCCGAGCACCGCCAGCATGTCCGGCAGATTATACTTAAAGCCGGGTTCCAGCACCTGGGCCTGGGGCGATCTCCCCTGAGTTTGACGGTCATAGGCATCAACGCCCAGCCCATGGAATTTTAAACGGCGCACCTGCTCCAGAAACTTTTGATTATCCGAGCAAACCATTCCCCCCTCGCCGGTGGTAATGTTCTTTATCGGATGGAAGGAAAATATGGCGCTGCCGTTTTTACCGATCAGCTCACCATTATACTCTGTGCCCACAGCATGGGCGGCATCTTCTATTAAATGAATATTTTTGTCGGCCGCCAGCCGGCGTATCGGCTCCATATCAACCGGGGCGCCGGCAAAATGCACCGGGATTATCATGCTGGTATGCGCCGATAAACGTTGCTGAATAAGCTCCGCCGATACCATCAATGTATCCCGGTCAACATCGACGAAAACAGGTTTTGCCCCGGACAGAACAATGAGATTGACCGTGGACACCCAGGTCATGGATGGGGTAATCACCTCATCCCCGGGGCCAATGCCGAGCGCTTTCAGGGCCAGGTGCATTCCGGCCGTAGCTGAAGACAGCGCCACCGCCCCGTAGCAACCCACATACTCGCTGAAGCTTTGCTCAAATTCGGCATTCCGGGGGCCGGTAGTGATCCATCCCGAACGAAGCACCTCACCGACGGCGGCAATATCCTCCCCGCTGACGGATGGGCGTGAAAACGGTAAAAATTCTCTTCTCATCTGGCTCAAGTTTGTTGCAGTACCAACGGTTGAGAAATTATTAATTTATGAATAATCCGGTATTAAAGTATAAAACATCAAATACCATAATGTCAAAATTATCTTAAAAAACGGTAGGATTATCTTTTGGTAATCTTACGGGGGGGAGGAGGGAGAGTATTGAGGGAATCAAATGCGGGGGTGGAAGGCTGGTGAAGCCTGATGCGCTTCCCTGACGCTACGCATCCTTGTCGCCACAGGGGGTAACTGTCCGGACGTGATCTATCCGCCCCTGCTTCATGGAAACCACCCGCATTGCTATATCAAAGGCCTCATCCCGGTCATGGGTTACGTAAACCATGGCAAACCCAAGTTTTTCCTGAAGCCGGAGAATCTCTTTTCGCAGTCGCACATTCAATTCCAGGTCGAGGCTGGAGAGCGGTTCGTCCATCAAAAGCACCCTGGGTTCAAGCGCCAGCGCCCTTGCGAGGGCCACGCGCTGCTGCTGGCCCCCTGACAGTTCGCCGGGCTTCCTGTCCGCATAACCGGCCATGCCCACCAGCTTCAATATTTCCCGGATCCGCTGTTTCCTTTCAATCTTTGGAAGACCCTTGGCCTTCAGGCCGAACTCGATGTTCCCCTTCACGCTGAGATGAGGCCAGAGGGCCAGATCCTGAAACACCATGCCAAGGTTACGCTGCTCCGGCGGCTTGATAATGCGCCCGTTTCGGGAAACCAGCTCACCCGCTATGGAAATACCGCCCGTATCCGGCGCAATGAAGCCCGCAATCAGCCGCAGGATCGTGGTTTTGCCACAACCGGAGGGGCCAAGGATAACAGTGCGTTCTCCTTCATTGATGTCAAGTGAAATGTTGTCCAGGACTTTTACCCTGTTATAGCATTTGGATACGGAATCTATATCGACGAGCTTCATCTGATCACCTTTCTGGTCATAACGCCGGGTATCACCCACAAGATTCCGGCCGGCAGTAGTGTGGCGGTTATCATGACCATACACAGGGCGGCTATGAGCTGCGGAGATCCGTTGGCCATGAGTGTGAAGATGCGTATCGGCAGGGTTTCATGGCCAGCCGGATAAACCAGCATGGTGATCCCGGTATCCCGCAATGAAAAGATATAGCCCACCAGCCAACCGGCTAACAGGCCGCGCCGGGCCAGAGGGGCAACAATAAACCCCAGCCGGCGAAACCAGCCCGCCCCGGCAACCTGTGCGGCCTCTTCCATGGAGGACGGGATTTGTGCAAGCTGTGTAACTGAGATTCGGCTGGTCAGCGCCGTGTATTTGGCAAGATAGCCCAGGAGAATGATCACGGGTGTACTATAAATAAAGTTTGTCCACGGCGTGTTCCACAGGCTGATAAGGCCAATGCCGATCACCGTGCTGGGAAGGGCAAAAAGAAAGATCGTCAATGAATCCACCGAACGCCAGCAGCTTAACGCCTTCGTTTGTATCAGGTAGCCCGTGAAGAAGCCGAAAAATGTAAGCAGGGTAGCCCCGATTACGGCATACAGGATACTGCGCAAAAGACTGTCTCCAGCCCAGCCCAGCGCCTCGATGTAGGCTTTTGTACCAGCTGACTGAACGATAAGGACAATTACCGGCAGAATCACCATTACAAATCCAAGTATCATAACCAGCCCGAGCAACCATTTGCGGTAAGACCCCAGTTCGACCGGGGGCAGGCGCCTGACCTCTGGGGAGGGACGCAGTTGATAGGTTCTTTCACGCAGAAAGGCGGCTTCCGTGAGAAGCACCACTAAAGTCACCACGGCCAGCGGTACGGCGGCAGCCGTGGCGGCCTTGAAGTTGTAAAAGGCGGAAAACTGAGTGAAGCTTTCCACGGGAAAGACATTATATCGCAGGAAATTCGGCACACTGAATTCCCCAAAGCTGAGCAGGAAGACCAGCATGGCAGATAACAGAACACCGGGCAGGATGAGGGGAATCGTAATCCCTTTCATTACCCCGCGCCACCGCGAAACCAGTCTCCCGGCCTCTTCCAGCCGGGGGTTGATCGTCCGTAAAAAGATTATTGTGAGGAGCATTGGTATCGGCAGGAAGATTGAGAACAGGACGGCGGCACAGCCTGGGAGGCCAAAAAGAAAGCGGGCGGTCACCCTGGTGGCGGAGACGCCAAGGAAGTATGCCAGCAGTCCTTCCCTTCCCAGCAGGTCAAACCACGAGACCGCTATTATGTACGGGGGAATGAGCAGGGGGATGACAAAAATGACCGTAAAGAATCTGCGGAAGGGTAAATCCGTTTTCCCAAGGAGTATCCCCAGGGGCACTCCGAATGCTATAGTAAGCGCCGTGACCAGGGAAGACAGCGCCAGGCTGTGCCCCATCAGGGTCCACTGATGTGCAGATGTCAGCAGGCCGCCATAGGATGCCAGGCTGAGGCGGCCATCCACTATCACGCTCTTTGCCAGCATGGAGAGAATGGGCAGCAGGCCGATCACCAGCAGCAACATGACGATAAATATAAGGAATATGCGTCTGGCCACTTAAAGCCCCAGCCAGCCTTTCAGGAAAGGTTGGGTTTCGACCATTTTCCTGGCCACCTCAGCGTAGTTTACTCGCATGACTTTGATGTCCTTGATGGGTTTTAACTCGGGCGGTGTTTGAACGCCTGGATGCAGGGGAATCTGGGCGCAATCGGCAAAGGCCAGCTTTCGTTCAGTTTCCATAGAAAGCAGATAGTCAATGAGTCTTCTGGCAGCCTCCGGGTGGGGTGCGCCCTTGATAAGCACGGCTGCGTTGGGCACAATGAAGCACCCCATGCCGTTTTCCCCCTGGTCCGGATAAACCATGGTGATGGGTTTTCCCTGCCGCATGCGATTGACGGCATCGTCGCTGTCCACCAGGCTGAAGCCATACTGTCCCGCGGCGACGAAGTCCGCACTTTCGCCGTTGTTTGTCGAGATTGCCACCCGGTTACGCTTCATCGCCGTCATAAATTCTTTTGCCTGCTCATTACCCCAGATCGTGAACAGGGCGGCTATCTCAGCGGTTGTGGTTCCAAAGAGGGGGTTGGTGATAACCGATTTCCCTTTCCAGCGGGGCTCTGTATAAGCCAGGATGGTCATGGGTTTATCCTTTACGCTATTGTTTACGACAAAAACCCTCGCCCTGGCGGAAAAACCGGTCCAGAATCCATCAGGATCCTTGAACCCCGGCGGAATATCCTTCGCATTCGGAGATACATAAGCAGCCGATATTCCCTTTTGTTTGAGGACTTCGGCCCGGATTGGTTCATTGGCCCAGTACACATCGGCCTGGGGATTATCTTTTTCGGCAATGAGGCGGTTCATGGCCCCCGTGCTCTTGGTCTCCTCGGTATCGTAGACTGCCTTGACCTTTATCCCGGTCTCTTTCTCGAAATCCCTCAGTATGAGTTCTGAAAAGACCTGGTCTTCAGAGACGTAAACAACGACAACCTGAGTATTGTCCGGCGTTTTCGCCTGATGCCAGATGAGCACGCCCGCGATCATGACACAGATTATTACCAGAAGGTAAACCGGCTTTTTCATCGTGATCTCCTATTTGGAATCCTTGAGTTTGTCGCTGAAAATTATATTATACATATTTCGAAAAAATAAATCCTTTAAAAATGAAGCTGCAAGGGCTATAATTCCCATGATTACCGTCCAAACCGTCTTTATCCGGGTAATGGACAGCGAATTTTTCTCAACTTTATCTTCTAAAACCAATAGCCGGTCGATTTTCTCATTTAGAGATGCTATACTTAACCTCAGTTTTCCTTTAATGGCAACAACATCCAACTGGAACTCTTGAGAAGAAATATCCCCCTGAATTTGAGAGACTAAGCCGGGTGTTAAATGAAGCGGCTAAAGCAGAAATGCCGGTCAGCCTGAGCCTATTTTTTATTGTGCAGAAAATTTAAAATTTTTGCTTTTCCAACCAGCCGGAGCTAAGAACATAAATGTCGACCTTGTTACAAATCAATAACCTCTGTAAGGCTTACGGTCATCAAGTGATTTTTAAGGATGCTAATCTTACAATCAGCGCCAGACAGAAAATTGGGGTGATCGGTAGAAACGGAGCGGGAAAATCTACCCTGTTTAAACTTATTGTTGGCCAGGAATCCATCGATTCCGGCACGCTGGCGGTTCATAGTAAAGCCCGCCTGGGTTACTTAGAGCAACAAGACCCCTATGAACCGGATGAGACGGTTGTCGGTTTTCTTATGCGCTACACCGGCAAAGAAGAGTGGCGTTGTGGAAAAATCGCTGCCGGGTTTCAGCTTAAAAACGAGCTGTTATATGCCAGGATCGGAAGCCTGTCCGGCGGATATCAAATGCGGGTTAAGCTCAGCGGCATGTTGTTGAAAGAACCCAACTTGCTGCTGCTGGATGAGCCCACTAATTATCTTGATTTAAGCACCTTGCTTTTATTGGAACGATTTTTAAAGACATATCGCGGGGGGTATCTGGTTATTTCTCACGATAGGGAGTTTTTGAAAAACATAGGTGAGTATACGCTTGAAATAGAACACGGCGGTCTTTGTTTATATCCCCGGCCCATAGAGGAATATCTTGCCTTTAAGGAAGATCAACTGGAATTAAAGCAAAAACATAACGTTAAGGTTGAACAAAAACAAAAACAGTTACAAGAGTTTGTGGATCGCTTTCGGGCCAAGTCCAGCAAAGCCCGGCAGGCACAATCAAAAATAAAGCTCATCAACGCCCTCAAGAAAATAGATATCGTACAGCCCATCAGCACCGTACGGATAAACATCCCTCAAACAGATAAGAAAAAGGGATTGGCCTTCCGGTGTGAAAATCTGTCTATCGGATATGAGCACAACGTGGTAGCTGATAATCTTACGCTGGCTGTTGAGCGAGGGGAGCATATTGCGGTGCTGGGTGATAACGGCCAGGGGAAAACAACCCTGCTCAAAACCATAGCCGGCGAGCTTCCACACCTTGCCGGAGATTTGCGCTGGATGCCGGATATAAAAAGAGCTTACTACGCCCAACATATTCCCAGCATGTTAGACCCGAAACAAGAAGTCGGGCTGTATCTGCAAGGCATAGCCGCAGTGGGGGTCAGTCTGCAGGATATCTATCAGATGGCGGGCAATTTTTTATTCAAAAACACCGATCTGAAAAAGAAGATTTCCGTATTAAGCGGCGGGGAACGGGCCAGGCTTTGTCTGGCGGGATTACTATTGCAGAAAGCCCAGGTACTTTTACTCGATGAACCGAATAATCACTTGGACTTTGAGACGGTAGAAGCGCTCGGTAGCGCCTTAAAAGCATGTAACAGCACCATGCTGTTTGTAAGCCATAACCGCACCTTTGTTAATTTATTGGCCACCGGGATTATTGAAATAAAAGCTGGAAATGCCATCCGTTATCCCCACAACTATGAAGAATATGTCTATCATCTGGAACAAACCATGTTAGCTGATACCAGTAATGGAGACAATACCGATCAACTCCAAGAGGCGCCGGTTAAGGAAAATAAATTAAACGATTATCAAAGAAAAAAACTTATTAATGCCGAGCGGCGAAAATTAAAAAAAAAGATAAAAAACATGGAAGCTTCAATAGCAAAACATGAAGCAGAAAAGCAAGAAATAATAAAAGCTTATGAAGCAAACCCTGCCTATTCACGCGAAAGAAACGAGCGGCTGGCGAAGGTTACCGGATTGCTGGAAGCACAGGAAAGCGAGTGGTTGATACTGCACGGAAAGCTTGAAAAACTGGGTACAGAAATTTAAGGCTTAGCGGAAATCAAGCAGGACGACATTATCGGGAGGGACAGGTTGATATAGCTTTAAGGCCTGGTGTAATGAATTTTGGATATTATTTATAGTCTGGGAAGTCAAAATGTCGCTGGATTTAATTATTAAAGATGGCCTGGTGGTTGATGGCCGTGGCCTTGAGCCTTATATAGCCGATGTCGGAATTAAGGCTGAATATATTCGGGCTATTGGCCGGCTTGATGAACGAACCGCCGATAAAGTAATAGCCGCCGCCGGGTTGGTGGTTTGTCCCGGTTTTGTAGATATCCATTCCCACTCGGACTATAATTTACTGATTAATCCCCGGGCGGAAAGTAAGATCCGCCAGGGGGTAACCACTGAGGTGGGCGGGAACTGCGGCTATTCGGCGGCCCCAATCCGGGGCAAGCTATTGCTGGAGCGCCGGAAACAGTATAAAGCGCAATTTGAGCTGGAGCTGGATTGGCAGGAGATAGATGAGTATCGCAGCCGCCTTGAAACACAGGGCCTGGCGGTAAACTACGCC